>CAMWNR010000049.1 GCA_947175665.1 uncultured Porphyromonadaceae bacterium | reverse complement strand
GATATTCTATTACTACTTACTTTTATAATATCGTTTAATTTTCATTACTTACTTTTCATTTCTGACTTATGATAATTTCTGACTTATGATTATAGAAGAGATTACGGATTGGGAGGATTCCCGACTTACCCCTTACGCAAGATTAACTGAAGCACAATTGCAAAACCGCCTCTCACCCTCTGAGGGTATTATCATCGTGGAGAGTCCGAAAGTCATTAAAGTTGCCTTACAATCAGGTTATCAACCTCTTTCACTTCTCTGCGAACGAAAACATATCACCGGTGATGCGTCTGAAATAATCTCGATGATGCCTGAGAATACACCGATCCTTACCTCTACTCGTAATCTGCTCGCCAATCTTACCGGATATACCCTTACCCGCGGAGTCTTATGCGCCATGATGCGCCCGCAATTGCCTCCGCTTGAATCTGTAATGGCCGATGCATCGAGAGTTTGCATTATAGATGGAGTCTGCGATACTACTAATATCGGTGCTATCTTCCGCTCGGCGGCGGCTCTGGGTATTGATGCGGTACTTCTTACACCTACGGCGTGCGATCCTTTCAACCGTCGTGCTGTGCGCGTATCAATGGGGTCGGTGTTTCTAATCCCCTGGACCCGGGTGGACAATATTGACGCAGTGAAAAGATTCGGGTTTAAAACTCTCGCGATGGCCCTGCGCAATAATAGTATCGATATATCCGATCCGCTGCTTAAACAAGAACCGCGTCTGGCCATAATTATGGGTACCGAGGGTGAGGGACTGGATTCAGAGGTAATTGACTCTACCGATTATGTAGTCAAAATACCGATGCACCATTGCGTTGATTCGCTTAATGTGGCCGCTGCTTCGGCTGTCGCTTTCTGGGAATTGGCTCAAAAATTATAATTTTATTTTACGGGTTTTCAACCCTTGATTTTGGGACAAATCAGTTATTTCTGCTATAAAAATATGTTGCACAACATATTTTTATAACACTTTTCTTTGCTATTTTTAATATTCTTTGTACCTTTGCACGTAAACCTTGGCAAGGTTTTTGTGTTTTATATAAGGATTTTATCTCGGAGTAGCACTCCATTGCGACACATAATTGAAGTTTGATGCATAATCTTTCGGCAATTCGCGCAATCTTTCATCATCTCCGTGACATTCTTTCAGACCTGCTTTGTTTCTCCATGAGTGTGGTCATCTGTTGGAGGTTTGTCGATGCCCGGGATAAAACTTTTGTTTACTAATTAATAACCTTTTTAAAGTATATATCTCATTCCCCAAGAGTGCGCAGGTGATGATGAGTAAAGGTAGAGCGATTACGCATATTGGGAGTTATTATTATTCCTATTGTTGTTAATCCTCTTTTAGCCGTGACGGCTATCACCTTTACAAAACGGGAATATTTTTGTTATGAAGAAATTAATATTTTCGCTGATGCTTGCGGTACTCTCCTTTACCGGTGCTTTTGCATCCAACTCCTCTTCCGCAACGCCTTATTCGCAACAGGATTTCGAAAAGGCAGTAAGCATGATCAAAAAGTATGAGACACTTCATTCAGCCCGCCATTGGCCTCTTGTAGGTTACGGCCATAAAGTGCAACCGGGCGAAAAATTCAAACCGGGTACTACTCTCTCCGAGTCTCAAGCCGACGCTCTTCTGCGTAAGGATCTTAAAAAGTTTGTAGATTATTTTAAGGCTTACGGCAAGGACTCCTTACTGTTAGGGGTTCTGGCTTATAATGTCGGTCCGGGTCGAGTCAACAATTCTGCAGTGGTTAAATTACTTAAAAGCGGTAATCGTGATATCAAGGATGCTTTTATAAGTCTCTGTAAATACCGCGGCAAGGTTCATAAGCAGATTAAATCCCGCCGTATCGAGGAGTTTACCACTTTATTTAAGCATTAATAAATACCCTATCTCCTGACACATTTTAGAAGTGTGCGAGGTTATATGATAAGAGAGGTTGTGTCGGTTCATCACGACACAACCTCTCTAATTTATGTATATGTTACTTATTCTTTGGGGAGCATGGTCATCTGCACATGCGAGGCATTGCGCAGATAGGTGGCTGCAAATTCTCTTACCGTTTCGGGATTGAGATTGTCGAGTATAGTCTCGTAATCTGTATCCATATCCTTGCCATACTGATCATATACTTTCAGTACTGTCTCCCAGTAACCGTTTTCATCGCGATTCCCGGCGATCTCTTTAGCAAGAAACGCTTTTACTTTTGACACTTCCTCAGCGGTGGGACCGTTTTGGATCAGGTCTTCTATAGTACTCTTTACTACTCCCGACACCTCTTCTTCATGCCCGGGTTCTACTTTTATATATATGGGGAGTATGAATCTTGAGGGGGTATCAGGGCCGTTAAAACCGGTTGTCACAGAGCAGTGGGAGGTTATGCCGTAGGTAAGTCCGCGTTTTTCGCGCACCTCTGCCAGCAGGCGGGTCTTGAGGATCGAACCCAATGTGCGGGCCGGGAGTATGTGTTGCAGATCAAACGGGCATTCTCCGTTATAGAAATTATAGGTTATTGACTGAGGATTTGATGGCATCGGATAGTAATAACGGTAGGTGTCATCTCCCTGATAAAATCCGTAACCTATATCTTTTGCACGCTCTTTACGCCCTTCTCCCGGCAATGAGGCAATATAGCGCTCTATAAGAGGACGTATCGAGTCATTATCAAAGTTGCCTGTGATAATATATGTGAAATCGCTCATATCGCCAAATCGCTCGCGATGCAGTGCGATTACATCATCATAGTCTATCTTATCGATGTCGCTGACTGTGAGTTTCTCACCAAGGGGGTGGCGGTTATACACAATAGCATGTATAGAGTCTCCCATAGCGAATGTGGCCGACCTGTTGGGGTTTTCAAGTTTAGACCGCTCTGAGTTGATCACTGATTTAAAGGCGTTGTCATCCCGCTGTATTGAGGTTGCCTTCAGCCAAAGGAGTTGCAGCGCTGTCTCAAGATCTTCGGGAGTGGTATAGGCTATCAGTTCTTCATCCATGTTGCCTATTTTGACTGCTGACTTGACATTATGACCGGCAAGCAGACGGCGTAGATCGGTCGATGAGTGACCTCCGTATCCGCTCACGGAGAGTGCATCGTCCATAACTTTATATACCCCTTTGAGTTCCGGATTATAACTCATGGAAAATCCCCCGGGACTCACGGCATGTATCAGCACCTGATCCGGATTTGATGTATCCCGGCGCAGTCTTACTTTTATACCGTTTGAGAGGGTAAGGAGTTTCGAATTAAATGGAGCATCTTCTTCCGCGGTTATTTTCCCGGCTTCGGGGAGTTCTGCCATCAGACTTCTCCCGGCAAAGGTATCGACGTAGGGAGTGATAGCGGATGTATCAATATTTGCCGCATCAGCGGTAAGTATTGCGTTTGTAAGGTTTGGATAATCTTTGGGCGAGGCGTATACTGCTGTCACTCTATTGCTGCCATCGGTAGTCACCATCGCTGATATATAGGCGTTGACATCATCGAGTGTTACTGTTTTCTCTACACCTTTCATTATTTTATAATACTGCTCGGCCGATGGGATTAACGTACCTCGGAGATAGTTACCGACATATTTACGGGCGAGATCTGTATTGGATTCTCTATCGGATGAGGCGTATTCGGCGTCGAGACGGGCACGCTGAGTGAGACGGGCACGCTGCAACTCGGTATCAGTAAATCCATGCAGTGCACATCTTAACAGTTCGGTATTGATAATATCGAGTGTTTTTCGGGTTTTCATGTCATCGTATGCGGTGGCACGCAACATAAGGGCATCGCGGGTGCCGGAGAGTAAGAATTTCTTGATACCGATACCCATATTGCTCCAGGGACAATCGGGTTGTTGCTCCAGGATATCAAATCTCTCTACCAGCATATCTGACACCAATCCTTTTATATAGTCGCGGCGTACCTCTTCGATTGTACCTGCGCTCTCTGAGGGGAGTTGCGGTTCTTTGTAGTATACCTGCACCATATCCGAGGGTTGCTCGTCATCGGTGGCTATCGCTATGATCGGGCGTTTATTATCAGCCACCTCTACCGGTGTGGCTACCACACTTTTCCTCCCTGAGGTTATATCTGCGAAGTGTCGGCGTATTGATGCTTCTATTTTATCGGGATCAATATTACCCACGACTATCACGGCCTGATTGGCGGGATGATACCATTTATTATAATAGTCTCTCAGTGTTTGCGGCTTGAAGTTATCTATTACCTCCGGCAGTCCGATAGGCATACGGTTGCCATACACCGAGCCTTCATATATTTCGGGTGCTATTGTGGTGAGTATGCGCGAGGCAGCCGATGATCGCTGACGTGCCTCACCGCGTATTACTCCCCGCTCTGCATCTATATCCTCATCTTTGAGCAGCAAGCGGCCGCTCCAGTCGCTGAGTATCATGATGCATGAGTCAAGCGCGCTGTCGCGATAGGTGGGTACCTGACTTATATTATATACAGTCTCATCGGTAGAGGTATACGCATTAAGGTTAGCACCGAATTTCACACCTATACCTTCCAAATATTCGATCAGGGTGTTTCCGGGAAAGTGTTCTGTGCCGTTAAAGCACATGTGTTCCAGAAAATGAGCCAATCCACGCTGATTCTCCTCTTCATTTATCGATCCTACTTTTTGGGCGATGAAGAAGTCAGCCTGATTTGCAGGAGTATTGTTTTGGCGTATATAATATGTAAGTCCGTTGGGTAATACCCCGGTGCGTACGCTTGGATCCATCGGTATCGGGTTCGCTCCCAAGACCGTTACGGATGTTGCGGCTGCTGCTCCTAAAGCAGCCATCAGTTGTTTCAGTATCATATAAACAAAAAATTAAGATTTATTACATAGCAGTTTGACCGGCTCACCCCTTTTATGTGTACCCCTTCCCATTCGAAGTTCAGGGATAGTCCGCGGCGCGGGGTTATTAGATACACTAAGGTGGCTCCGGCACAGATAGATTCTCTTAAATTGGTCTCAGCCAAGTATTTACTTTTTTCCACATCGACCAAACCTTGAACAGTTGACCCGTTATTGAGATGCAAAGTATTATGGTAGGGGGCGTATACCTTCATATCGATCGTACCCGCCAACATCCATTTCTTAGTGATATTGATTATACCCTCCCCTTTTACCGATACCCCGGCGCGGTTGATGACCTTGTATGAATATGGCTCAATGTAGGCCTCCGTATCGTGCATCCATTCGGGTTTGAGTGTAATACCGAGGCTGCCTCTGTTGCCATATTTATGTACCCACCCGCCGCATACGCTTAAGGTTATGTAGTTGTCGGCATACATCGCGTTGCTCCCTATCAGGGGATATACCGATGAGGCCGCATCTCCAAAAATATTCTCTATACCATGTCTCCTGTAGAGAGTCATCTCCGCTCCTACCCCCCAATTATCCTTTCCGGTGGTACTCAGCCATCCTGCGCTGAGATCTAATTGGTTATGCCAAAGGTGTGCCATCGGCAATTTATTGAGATCTGAAATTATGTTGGTAACAGTGAAGCGACTTATTTTAGCATTCATATAAGGCCCGGTACCGCTCTGCGGATATACATCGGCACTGACACCATAACTGTATCCATCGTAATAGGTAGAGAGTCCTGTTCCGGCCCATCGGGTGTAATGATTTCCCATACCGGTGAGGTGATAAATCTTGTCTACACCCATCTCGCTTTTAAACATTACCTCATTGGTCTGCTTATATTTCCTGAAATATAAGGCTCCTCCTACCATATAATCTCTCCATACACGTCCTGCTATTCCGGCGGATATATCGAGCGTACCCGATACATTGCGCGGTCTGGGATCTACAGTACGATATTGCAGAAGAGCGGTATAACTCATCTTTCCACCCCATCCCAGTCTCCCTTTATGATCTGAATAACCTCCCTCAAACCGATATACTTCGTTATTCATATCACCCCCCACCGAGTCGGCAAGAAGATATGGATAGAGTAACTCTGCATCTGCTGTCTCATTCCATTTTATATCTTTTATCTTACCGTTGCTGTATTGCGCTTTTCCCCATAAGGTGGAACTCTTATATCGGGTATAGGTTTCTGCTCCCGCTTTTATATCATATCCGCCCTTCCCAAGCCGTATATCGGTGGGATCACTCTTGTCGGTCTTTTCAAACCCTACACCTACCGTAGTAACTGAAGTGCGGTAACGCCATTGGTTTATAGCAGGATTGTCAAAGATGTTTCCTGCTATACTGTTGATGTTTACATACCTCTCACATATTGCCTCAGATAATTGCTTTTGGACTATACTGTCATTTGCCTGGCAGTAGTTTATACCGCCAATATCAGCAATTAAAGCAAGCATCGCAGTGGTAATCAGAACTTTATGTTTCATACAGCAAATTATCTCTCGATAGGTGTCACTCCGTCGTATGTAATGATCTGACATGGTATGCCATTGACGGTTGTTGCAGTTCCCTGCAGTTCTATCTCCGAGGGGATACACATTTTATTGAAGTCTTCCGATGAATTATTGGTATCGGCAAAGACAGCGCGCCCACCTTCCTCTACATACAGCAGTTTGCGGCGCACACTATGGAAGAAGCGTTCTTTATCACCGTCGATAGTACCACAACCTGTCCATCCGCAATCTATCGAGGGATCACAAACTTGCCACGCATAATCTGAGTCTATACTGCAGGTCACGGCATCTACTATCCATTCGTTTGGCAGTCTGTAAGCACTTTGCGACATCGGGAAAGTACCTGCTATTGTAATCTCTTCATATTCGTAGGTATACAGATATTCTTTTAAATACTCTTCTTTATCTACCGGAATACGTGCTATGCCGAAGGTGCGGAAGCCGCGATTATGCAGCAACCAGAATGACTGAGTATAACAGTACCACTTGTCAAGATTAGGCACCGCACCGTCTATATCAAGCGATGATGGCTGGGTCGACACATCATACCATTCGAAGTCAGCATGGCTGAGGTCAAATGAGTTGGGATTTGCCACTCTGTGATCTATACCGGTATCTGCCAGCAGGAGATATTCTCCCGGTTGTACCGGTACATCACGGCCGTTGCCGGGAACCGTATATAGCGCTTGCACGGTCATAGCCTCACTCATTATATCGGGTGTGAAGTCATATTTGCGGGTGGTAAGAAATTTGGATTCAAAAAGCGTAATACCGTCGGCATATATTACGTGGTCGGTATTATTATATAGTTTCACATAGTCATCACCGTTATATATATTGCCCGATGGGAGGAGCGTCCCGGAGAAAAATACTTCTGCTATTATCAGATCATCGCTGATAATATTGCGGTATGCAGTCAGTGATACTTCTGCCGAATTACCTGTGAGCGATACATTATTTTGCGATGCACGAAGTTGGGTTGTCGTTCCTCCGGATACAATCACCGAGGCGGAGTATGACACATTGTACAATCCGGGTAGAATCTCTATCTCCCCATCTGTGAGAAAATCCTGTGTACGATCTGTACTTATATTATAGAAACTATATCTTGCATTTACAATCTCCCCACCTTCGGGTATTTCGGGAAGATTAAGGATTACGCTTACCGCTGTGCGGTCGGCTCCTGTGGTAGTAAGGGGGTCGTCACATGATATTAAGCCCGTTAAAGATAACATTAATATCATCAGTTTTAATATATTTTTCATATAATGTCTGTAACTTATTCTTATTTATTTTTATTGATTTTATCATATATACGGCCGGATATTAAATCGGCCGGTTGCATTGTGTTTGCATTGCCGCTCAGAATGTAAAGTTGGCTTCCATGCCGAAGTATACACCCGAGTTGCGGCGTATCGTCAGGCCGTTGACGGTATAGGTAGGGAGATAATCTACTATTCTGTTTATAAAAGCCGAGACACGCAGAAATTTACCTATCTTTTTAGTGGCTTTCAGATTGAGATATATCGCCGGTGGTACCGTCTGAGGTTTATATGCTGTCTCATTTATGTTCCTTATCAGATATTGGAGCAGTATATCTTCACTATCTTCGGGATTGGAATTGTGCAGGACTCCATCTTCTGCGCTTATATACATAGTAGGTATAGAGGCATCGCGGAGGCGTGTGGTGCGTACATACCACAAGCATTGCACCGATGTGGTGAATATCAGTCCCCAGCGTGGTATCTGGGTATCAAACATGAAGTTTGTGTTGAACTGCTCATTAATCCTCCCCTCTTCGGTATCGTATAACCCTACATATTTCTCCTTTACCGGGGTGCTACCTACCACATCGCTAACCGGGATGAACAGCATACGCGAGTTTGAATACCGGCTTCTGAACCATGCGCCGTTTATTATCAATGCTGTACCTATAGCCTGCCATCTGGCGGAGTTAAACTGAAATTCCACCCCTTGTTTGTCGATTCGGCTACCATTGGTTACCTTTCTGTATCCTCCTAATATATTCATATCCTTAGACGGGAGATCGGTAAGAGATGGCGGAGCGGTAAGAGTACCGGGTATTATCACCGATGGATCATATCGGGTAATCTGATAGGCATCATATACGGTCGAGTATCTGAATCCGGATCTCAATCTCTCGTCAAACAGTGTTACCGTAAGTGAGTTTGCTCCCCAATCCAATCCCATACGCAGTTCTATCTTTCGGTTTCTGGCCGCTTTTAAGTCGTAATTGGTGGGGTCGGCGATATATGTCCGGAGATTGACTCTGCTGTATTCCGCAGGATTTGTAATATCATAATAGTTCAGTTGTATGAAGTCAAGATATTGCTTTTGCGGGAATAGGTAATCTACCGTCGGCATGCGAGTGGTGACTCCGTAGCCTACCGCACCGGTTATTCGCAATGATTCTGCACCGGCATCGTAATAAGGTGATTTCCAAACCGCATTTACGCGGGGGTCTAAGTAGACCTTCCCGTTCAGGAGGTACTTTTTGTCAAGTCCTACCAGGCTCTGCGTGCGGAGGCCGGCTTGTATCTCTATTGTATTTTCCCGGATGGGGATGAGTATGTTATCTTCTATCCATGCCGATACCATATTGAGAGCGGGTATGTCGCGATACGCACGCGGGCGGGTGGTCCATGACGCTGACAGCGGACGGTATGGATCGTAAATCTGACCGTAACCGAAGTTCTTGGTCAGCGAAAACTCCAACCCTCCTTTATATCTATGAGTTGTATTCCACACTTTTTGTCGACCGCCGGCATTACCCTTAAGAAATAATGTAAAGGGTTGTCCGTCGCTTACATAGTCTGCAATATATTCACTCAGCAGGTATACTCCGTCATGTACTCCCTCCTCATTTGATATAGGTGCTACAGAGGCTCTTACCGGTGCCACTTGCTTGCGCCGGGTGAGTCGGGATTTTTCGTAACTTACCGATGCATTTATTCCTGCCGTTTCAAGCCAGTTGCATTTATGCAGTTTAAATACCAGAGCCGATGTCAGCGCCCAGCGGTTGTAACTGCTTGAATATTCATCTATCTTGTTATAATTGAGATCGGGATCGGGCTTCACATTATCAAATGAACCGACATAATCGGCTCCTATCGATAAATCAGTCTCTACTGATGAATCGGGATTTCCAAACGCTAAATTGCCGCGAATCGAACCGTTGAGGCGCTTATAATTCTCGCGTGTATCGCGCGGATCAGTCTTTGAGTCGAGATAACCGGCATCTATATTCAATATCTGCTTCCCTATCCTTAACCCTTTACCTAAAGATATGAGTTTGCTGTACTCATCGACCTTTACTCTGGCAGTAAAGGGTATCGCCTTGCGTATACGGCGTATATTCACCAATCCCGAGGTTAGATTGCCGTACTCAGCCGAGGGTATACCGCGTACAATCTCCACACTCTCTATGTTGTCGGTAGATATAGTGCGCATATCAACCCCTTTATTGATTACCGAGCGCTTCCCCTCGGGGTCTGATGAAGAGGCCGAAGGCACTCCTTGTAGTGCCGCATCGTTGTTTACGGGCGCTCCGTCTACTATAAATGCTGTACCTAACGATGTTATGGCATAGTCGTCTGAGACATCTGTCTTCGCTCCGGTAGCCGACACACCCCCGGTCTCTCTGAGTGTTATCGTATTTGCTTTGCCCATATCGGGGGTCTGGGATATATTGCCGGGGAGGAGTTCGAGCAGGTCGGTAAAACTGGTGGGTTGCAGATGCTCCATAGCGGCCCGGTCTATACGCGAACTGCTTGTCATGCCATTCCCCTCGCGAGCCGTTACAACGACCTCTCCGAGCGTAGTGACATCATCCTCGTCCTTATAGGTCGGGATGTCATACTCAAGATCCTCAGGATTTGACGAAATAATTTCTTCCTCAAGATTTCCCGGTATAGTATCCGCAAGGATATAGCCATTATTGACTACGCTATCCTTGGTAATAGAGCGATGAGCCGGTCTATGATCGGCCGAAGCAACTTTCACATCGTTGCCAATAGCACCATAAATCGCTGTAACAGTAGTTAATATCGTGATTATCAGTAGTATTCGTTTCATGATTTTATGTATACAAAATTACATAACGCCTCTAATTACCGCAATACTCATATTTTGGTATTTTTCAGTTGCGAGAGCGTAGTTTGGACTCTTAGTTCAGATAAAATTTCATATTTTTTAGGTATTTCAACCTATCTTCTAATTATATAATTTTGCACCGGATAATTAAGGCTTCTCCTCACTAATCACCAAATCAGATTACACAACCAAATTCAGGCCAAATCTAAGATTAATCATCCCAAATCAAGATAAATTCACAATAACAATAAAATAAATACGCATTATGAAAAAAAACTTACTGATTCTTGGCAGTCTCGCACTGCTTTCTCTCCCTGTCTACGCTGACTCTGATATGGAGCCGGTAGCCAAATGGGGCAATCTGCTTGACGGCTCTACCGCTGCGGGTGACCAGGCTACCGGAGTTACCGTAGATAAAGATGGCAATCCTGTCTGGTTTGGCAATTACGGCACCACCGACGCTTCGCCTGATGTAGATTACGCCGGGACTTTCTTATATTCGGGTGCTTTGCTTAATAGTGCATCCAATACTCAGAATAATAATTACACCCTGCTTAAAACTGACCGCGATGGCAATAAGATGTGGTGCGTTTATTCTAATTCAGGTGATTTCGCCAACAATTCCGGTTTCTGTGCCGCTACCTCTGACGGTGGCATTATCACTGTGTCTAAAGTAAGACATACCGATGGCATGACCGACCGCAACATCTCTCTTACAGATGCAACAGGTAAGGCACACGAAGTAGCATGGACTTGCGAACGCCGCTTTTATTCTATTTTAGTTACCAAAGTCTCTTCGCAGGGTGAGATAGAATGGAATCGCCTTATTAAGGCTTCTACTCAGCCGGGGCCTGCCGCTTCGGGCAATTATGCTGATTTCTGGGCCGATACTTTTATTCTCAACAGTGGTACTGTAGATGAGAAGGGGAATATCTATATCTCTCTGAATTATCGCAATCCTCTTTATATCCCCACTGTGGGCGGAGATGATAAAGTACTTACTCCCGCCAACACCGCTTCTTGGAACGGTGATACCCAGACCGCGGCAGGTGATTTCCTTCTCCTTTCGCTTGATGAGAATGGTTATTATCGCAACGACCTTGTACTCTCAGGTAGTTGCAGCGCTTCTTATTGCCAGAATATCGTTTATGATAACGGTTCTGTTTATGCTCAGGGCTATATCATCGGTTCAGGCAACACTATGCAGGCTGATTCTTTCACTCTCTCCCCCTCTAATATCATGAGTCCTCTCTTCCTTAAAGCGGATACTGATCTTAAAATCAATTGGGCTAAGTGTTGCCCCGGCGAACAGGTTGCGGGTAAAAATGCTTTTCAGTCTGTAGGTATCAGTGTGTACGGCAATAGTTTTTATGTTACGGGACAGTACAACCTCAAATTCTCTGACCCTGATGATTCTTCTAAGTTTGTGGCTTCTACTCAGGGGGCTTTGCGTGAAGGCTTTATTTTGCGCCTTGATGCTGCTACCGGCGCTTGGCTTGCCGCTCGTGACAGTCGCGACGATGATTGGAATAACCCGTCGGCTGTGGCTAAAACAGGACTTACAGGTTATCTCCAACCGTTTGTGAATCCTTCTACCCCTGAAACAGTCTATGTTTACGGTTATGTTATGAATGCTGCGGTAGGTGTATTCTTAAGAGGCTATGATGCCACCACTCTTGAGGCCAACCTTCCCGATATGCAGTATAATATAATTACCGGTGGCGGAGTGCCGTCTGCACAGGTTATCGCTTTTGATGATAATACCGGTTCTCTTTATGCTACCGCCCGTGGCAACAAGGCCTTCACTTTATCTAATGGCTACACCACTCCTGCTCCTTCCGGATGGGGCATACTTTTGTCAAGATTCGACCTCTTCCACCTTAGCACCGACATCGATGCCGTAACCATCGTTGAGGAGAGTGATGCGCCCGTAGAGTACTACAACCTTCAGGGTATCCGTGTCAACAATCCTGACCACGGCATCTACATCGTGCGTAAAGGCTCCAAAACAACCAAAGTAATCTTATAATCATCACCTGAAAAAAATCCAATTAACACTTGTAACCCATCGAGGGGGTGCCGATTCATTTCGGCACCCCCTCATTTTTTTGAGATTACTCATTATCACCCATACTCACCTATCTCATAAATAAAACTTCGTGTAAATGGTTTTGAAAAAAGTTTCTGATTACCTACATGAAGCAATCAAAATAAAATATAAAGAATAAATATTTTTTAATTTTTATTTTGATATTTAAATAATATAATTAAATTTGCATTCGAACTTCATCTATAGTCATATAATTGATAATTGTATAGACCCTTAACACTCGTCCATCCGATCAATAAGTCTCTATAAGATGATAACTTAAACAATTATAAAAACCTCTAAGTCTCAAATAACATGAAACTAAGCAGATACAACAATTTTATCATAAAATCCGGATGGATGTACGCATACAACTCACTCGTTGACAGTTCCTTTAAACTTCCTCTTGATATAGGAATTAAATTAAAGAAGTGCTTAGATTCGCCGGATATAACAGACCAATTACCCTCATCTTTAATAAAAAAGTTAACAGATGGCGGTTTTCTTGTGCGTGATGATTTTGATGAACTCTCTTTCGTAAAACAATTGTATAAAGAAGCAGTCGAGAGCAAAGATGTATTCTTATCAATACTGCCTACTATGAATTGCAATTATAATTGTTGGTATGGCTACCAAGATCACGTTCCCTCGATGCTGAACGACGAAGCAATACTGAAAGTGAAATCACATATTGATTATCTAATTGAGGTGGACAAAATTACTTCTTTACGTATTGATTGGTTTGGAGGTGAACCACTTATGTATTTTGCTAAAGTAGTCAAACCCCTTTCAGAATATATTTTGTCCAAATGCAAAAAGGCCGGCATACAGTTTGTAAACTCTACTACAACAAATGCGTATTTTATAAATAAAGAAATAATTCGGCATTTGGAAGACCTGAACTTCGAATTGCTTCATGTTACTTTAGATGGTTGTAGAGAGTTTCATAATAAGGTTAAGTTTCACCCCACAATAGACTCCGCTTTTGACCACACCCTTCATAATTTAAATGAAGTATTAAAACAGACGAAAAAAACTAATGTGCTGTTACGTATAAACTATACCGGCAAAAATCTTAAGGGGGATATTGTCAAAGAGATATGTGATGGAATCGCACCGGAATACAGAAATAGAGTGAGAATATATTTCCGGCAAGTTTGGCAAGATAAAGAAACAGTCAATTATCAAACGGCTATACGCCCTTTACTTAAAAAACTCGAAAATAATGGATTTTCAGTTGAGTTTTGGAGTCGAATCAGCAACTTTGTACCTTGCTACACCAATAGGCAACGTTATGTGACAATCTCCCCTAATGGTGACGTGTTGAAATGTACAGCCCATGAAGATTTTCAATTAGGCAATCTCAAGGAATAATTAATAGTGACGGTAAAATCATTTGGGATATTGATTGCCACGATAAGAAAACACAACAAAGATATCTAAGTGCTAAATGTACAAACTGTTCCCTCCTTCCAAGTTGTATGGGACCGTGTCCCAAAACACTTAAATCCTTAAAAAATAATAACTATTGCACATTCGAAGATCCTTCATTTTGTTTAAATCAGAGAATTTGTGACTATGTTGATTCTAAATTTAGAAAAGGCAATAAAGCCCTAACCCAATAAATTTTAAATGTTATGAACAAAGAACTTTTTACCGAGGACGAATTAACCGTTCTGGAAGCGATGAGTATTCAAGGGGGTTATTCTGTAAACCCCGAAGATACAAATGTATTCTGTCCGATTAGTTATGATGGATGCACAGTTAATTCTAAATGTCCAATTACTTTTGGCAATTGTTACCCACAATCTCAACAAGAATGTGGATCACTTAACGATAAAGTAAAATGTAATGGATAAATATCTCTTATAACAATACTTATTAACATAGAGATAGGGATAAAATGAGTAATAACACTTAATTATCCCTATTTCTAAATATTGTAAAAACAATCTAACCAATATCTATCTTAGATTTACTTAATTCTTTCATTATTGAATTTTTCTAAAAATATGGAATATCTAAAAAAATTAATGATCGTTTTTATCATTTTGATGACCCCTTTTTATAAATTGTTCGCTCAATATAATGTTTATGGGGTGGTCACTAACAACGAGATGACTAAGACCGTAGAGAATGTAGATGTTGTTCTGTCGCATGATGGTCAGACTCTATCTGAATGCGCAACCGATTCTAATGGTCGGTTTTCTTTTCAGGTTGAAAAAGATAAAGATTATTCCATATTTTTTTCATCCGATCAAGATGGTATGACCGAGGTTCAAGTACAAAATGTTACAGGAAATACTGACCTCGGATATTGCGTACTTAATAAGGCAACTGATCTTCAGGAAGTCACCGTTGAAGCCGAACCGGTAAGATCGGTAAAGGGCAAACTGCTTATCTCTCCAACAACTTTTCAAACAAGTATTTCTACAAAAGCAATTGATCTTTTGGGGAAATTAGCAATCCCCGGAGTTTTTTATAATGTTGTGAATAAAACTATCACCGTTGAAGGGGGGAACCCTGTAATACTGATTAACGGGGCTCCTGCATCTCAAGAACAATTACAACATATCAATGCTAAAAATGTACTTAATATAGAGTATACCCGCAATGTACCACCTATGTATAGAGGGCAAGGTGACTGTCTTATAAATGTAAGGTTAAAAGAACGTGAGGCAGGTGGTAATCTGTCTGTAGAAATTGATAGTGATGTCCTGTTAACTACAAGTAATGGGAATTTTAGCCTGTCATATAATCAGGGTAAATCGGAATGGCGTGCTTTTTATTCCGCTAACCATGTAAACTTCCGGCATGCTGAAGATGAGTACCGGGAACAATTCTTAAATCCATTGCGCCCCATAGATATAGTTGAGAATGATTCTATTCATTTCTCATACTGGTCTCAATCCGCATCTCTGGTTTATACATATATCCCTTCTTCAAAATTTTTTCTGCAGACTCAATTAAATTATAAATATTTTGATAAACATTCTATCGGGAAAGGTGTCGTGAATAGCACGGAGTACGGTTTATATGAAAAGTCTCCTGTTGACAACCTACGCTCTGATGATATCTCCGTAGATGTTTATGGTCGATATGATATAAATAATAAGAATATTCTCGAATTGGATTTCACCGGTAGATACTATCGTGGTAACTCAATCTCTTCAAATGAAAATATTGGAGATTTAATTAATGAATATTTTGATGAATCTACCGATTCGCGCAGATACTCTCTAATCTCTAATTTGCAATACAAGCACAGTTTCACTAATTCTGAATTGTATGTCTCTTATAGAAATACGTACTCGCATACCAAAAATATATATCCTGAGCAAGGGAATGCCAGCCTGAAGGATAACGAGAACTATATTGGAGCAATGTATCAAATAGGATTCGGACCGGTTTGGATATCTCTCAAATCAGGACTTAATTTTGAATCACGTAATTTAAACTCATCTTCTACTACATGGCAATATAGTAATCTTAGTACCGCAGACCTCTCATGGTCTATGACTAAGAATTGGAGGACAGAAGTCGGTTTCGGATTTATACCATCCATACCTGACATTAATTCTCAAATGGCACCTACCAGACAGATCAGTCCCTATCTATACGTCTGCAGTGATCCTGATCTTAAGAGGGGCACTTCTCTGAGTGCACGGTGGGCCTTATATTTTAATAAAGACATCTGGTCTTTTTCAACTACATTAAGATACTCTCGTGCCAATAATCCCTTGGCTACCGTGAGAGGATTTGACACGGAAAAAAATATGTATTATATAAGAACCGAAAATATTAACAGCACGGAATATGTAGCCTCTTGGATAAATTTCGGCATGAATGGACTTCTCAATAAATTCTTCCTTAACGGTGGTTTGCAAATTGTATACGGTCACACCAAAGTTGAAGAGTGGTCAAAATGTGGCTGGGGTATAGGTGGTAGCGTACAGGCGATAGCACAATTCGGGAAATGGCAGGTGGGCGCTACGGGCATATTCCCGGCGTATCATTTTCAGCAGATGGCCCGCACGTATTCTAATGATCCGTTCACACAAATATTTACACAATTCAGGCTCAACAGTCATTGGAGATTTAACGCCGCATTACGTTATTTTTATGCGCAAGGCTATCACTCAAAATCTCAAATTTATGCTCCGGATTACGAAGAATATGCATATCGTAAATTTAACAATGGGTGGTCTGTAATGTTTGCGGTGGAGTATGATTTGACATTCGGACGTATTTTTAAATCTAAAGGACGTTCTATTCAAAACAGAGACTCACAAACCGGTATATTCTCGACAGGCACATTCTAATTTCTGACACTATTTCTTAGGTTTAAGTAAGTAATGAAAATTAATGGGAATATAAAACTTCAATATTTTTGAGATAATTTCCATGCGGAGCGAAGGAAGAT
>CAMWNR010000048.1 GCA_947175665.1 uncultured Porphyromonadaceae bacterium | reverse complement strand
CTTATACGCACCAGAAACCTATAACCCCCGGGCACGACAATACAAAAAATCATGCCTCGCCGTTCCCCTAAACCCTATAGGGCAACTGCTCTCCATGATTTTTGGTATTCTCGTCACCGGCGTTTATCGCTTTCTGGTACGTATACGCCCCGGTCACAGCAACTTCCATATCAAGCGGGAGCGATATAGAGGTTGATAGGGTGAAATCTATACCTGATATATGCACTTTACCGAAATTTACCATCCTCCAGTTGTAGGTTGTAGGGAATGCCACTATCTTATTTCTGACATCATTATAATAACCGTCGGCCGTGACAGCAAGGTATCTCATTACTCCCCATGCCGGAGCACTCCAGGTAACTCCTAAATTGTACTCGTTCGCACTCTCCGGTTTAAGATTACGGTTACCCATGCGATCGTAATACAAGTCATTAAATGTAGGCATCCTGAACGTATTCTTGTACATCCCTCTTATGTAAAATTGTGCTGCGCCAACCGGTCTTATTGACAACGCTACGGTAGGATTCAGCCTTGAGTGTCCTTCGGGTCCCTCCCCTGCTTCTACGGTCTCTTTCGTATTTGTCATTGTCAGGGTGGCGTTGGCAGTTATAGCCTTGTGATTCCAGCGTGCTGACAGTGCTGTAAGAGAGGTATATCTGGTCGGAAACGGACAGGCGGCCAGTGTACTCCTGAGTCTGTTGATAATCCCGTCCTGTGCAAGCGCAATCTGTAATCCGCGATTGTCGGTGTACATTCCGGTAGCGGATATATAATACTCATGTTGATTATGTATATCCTGATATACCCCCGACTCATACATATTGTTTTGCTCTCGATCTTTTGACCGTCCGTAGGTATATTTCGCTATGGCCTGAATTTTCCAATTATCTGTAATATCCCCTTTATACTTGACCTGACCGAATATATCCTGCTCGGTCAGCACCTCGGTAGATACCGGATTATAGAGGGTTACCGCTCCGGGCAGACCGCGCTTTGACCAGTAATAATAACCTTTGAGTTGGAGTGTGTTGCGAGGATTGATGTACGCATACACGTTACCTTCGGTATGCCACGAGTCTACGCGTGAATTTATGCGTTTCTCCTTGGTCACTTCGTTGCCGTTTACCAGCGTAAAAGGGTAATTACCGTCCGAGTGCAGATAATCTCCGCTTATAGTGTATGCGAATATGCGCGATAACCGATGACTCCACCTCATCATCGGATTCACATATCCCCAATCTCCGGTTTTTATCTGCACTTCTCCTGAAAATTTCTTTTCCTGATTTAGATTTCTCGTGCCGATACTCGTGATGCTCAATACCGCTCCGGAAGCGTATAGTCTTGCGGGTTGCATTATATCTTCCGATGCCCCGACCGCAAGTGACAGCGTGGCTACATTATCGAGCGAGAATTTACTGATGTCAATCTGACCGCCCTGACAATTGCTTACCGGTACACCATCGTAACTTACGGCTGTATGAGCCGCTCCCATATTGCGTACCGAGACTGTCTTAAGCCCTCCTACCCCGCCATAGTCCCTTACTGTAGTTCCTGCAAATCTCTTTACGGCATCAGCGATATTCTGTATCCCTAATTCCTGTATTCTTACACCTGTAAGGGTCTGGATGGGTACGTCAGCAGTGACTTTAATCGGTGCCTGTACCCCTTTTATTACGACCTCTTGCAATTCCTCTACATCTACATCAGTAGTATCCGTAGAGGCGACGCCTGTATTGGCGGAAATATCCTGAGGGTTGATGTTTACTTCATCTGTCACAATGTGGGAGTTGCGCGTTATGCCGGTATATGTGGCTGATATATATGACGGCATCACGACAGCACCGGCAAGCGCCATCGCAGACAACATTATGCATCTGTGGTTCGTAACTTTAATCATTGGGGTTTTGTCGCTTTATATCCCGAAAACTTCAAAACTATTCGATTTTGGTCAGCGGCAGGTCTTCTGACTCCCCTCTCTTCCATAACACCTTCCCAAGATTAAGTCCCGGTTTACAATAAGTTTATTGGCACCGTGGGCCGTATCTCAGTGGCTTTTTCGCAAACTCATTTTTATCTTAAATTACTTTTATCAGTAATAATGAGAGCGTTATCCGGAAGTATCGAGGGTTCACAGCAGCGGGTCTGTTCGGGATTTTCACCCGATTCCCTATTATATCCGACAGGATACCGTATACCTCTGTAAAATTACACAAGATTTTTATATTAACCAAATTGATTTAGCCTGATTAGTCTTGATTTGGCCTGATTTAGCCTGATTAACCTTGATTTTGCTTGATTTATCTTGATTTATCTTGATAGAGGATTTAATTATGAGTAAGAATCAATTATTTTTTTGTATTTTTGCACTATATATTATATTTTTTTAGATTCTACAGGTAATGAATGTTTTGAAATTCGGAGGCACTTCTGTCGGCTCTCCGCAACGCATCAAGGATGTGGCTGACCTCATTTGCGATGGCAATCCCAAAATCGTAGTTCTTTCGGCTATGGCTAAGACTACCAATACTTTGCTCGAAATTGCGGATTATCTTTACAAAAAGAATCCGGAGGGTGCAAACGATGTTATCAATCGTCTCGAACAGCAGTATATCGCTCACGTAAACGAGTTATATGCCACCGAGCATTATCGAGAGCAGACTATGAAGGCTATCCGTGAACAGTTTGATTATATCAGAAGTTTTACCAAGGATATCTTTACCCCGCATGAGGAGAAGGCTATTGTAGCACAAGGCGAACTCCTCTCTACCCGCATGATGCTCAATCTCCTTCTGGAGCGCGGTATCAATGCAGTCATGCTCCCGGCGCTCGATTACATGCGCATCGATGAGAATGGCGAACCGGAAACCGGCATCATTAAGGAGAATATAGCAAAACTCCTGTCTACACTCCCCAAGGGGGATATTTATATCACCCAGGGTTTTATATGCCGCAACCCTTATGGCGAAGTTGATAACCTTAAGCGCGGTGGCAGCGATTATTCCGCGTCTCTTGTAGGTGCCGCCATTAATGCCGATGAGATACAGATTTGGACCGATATCGATGGTATGCACAATAATGACCCGCGTGTGGTAGATGCCACTTCGCCGGTGCGCTACCTGCATTTTGAGGAGGCGGCCGAACTCGCTTATTTCGGTGCCAAAATTCTTCACCCTACCTGCATACAACCCGCTAAGTTTGCCAATATCCCCGTGCGTCTGCTTAACACTATGGAGCCGGAGGCTCCGGGCACTCTTATCTCTAATGAGTGTGATGCCGTAGAGATCAAGGCTGTGGCGGCTAAGGATAATATCACCGCTATCCGCATTAAGTCGAGCCGTATGCTCCTTGCCCACGGTTTCTTGCGTAAGGTGTTTGAAATTTTTGAAAGTTACGCTACTCCTATCGATATGATATGCACTTCTGAGGTCGGGGTTTCCCTCTCGATCGATGATACCACTCACCTGCGCAATATTGTCGACGAACTTAAGAAGTACGGCACAGTAAGCGTGGATCGCGATATGTGTATCGTATGCGTGGTGGGAAATATGGAGTGGACCAATACCGGTTTTGAAGCGAAGGCTCTCGATGCCATGCGCGACATACCTACCCGTATGATTTCTTACGGTGGCAGCGACTATAATATATCTTTCCTTATCCGTGCGGAGGATAAGAAGCGTGCGCTTCAGTCGCTTTCCGATCACCTTTTTAACGTCGGTTCTAACGATTAGTTTTTGATATGATCACAGGTAATTTCCCTATAAATCGTTTTAAAGAGGAGGAGACACCTTTCTATTACTATGATACCGATGTTCTCCGCGATACCCTCGATTCTCTTAAACGTATTCTTGCTGACTCTCCTGATTTTAAAGTACATTATGCCGTCAAGGCTAATGCTAATCCTGAGATATTGCGCATTATCGCCAAGGCAGGTCTCGGTGCCGACTGTGTAAGCGGCGGTGAGATTCTGGCCGCGGTCAATGCGGGGTTCGCCGGCAATAAAATTGTTTATGCGGGTGTAGGCAAGACCGATAAGGAGATTAATATCGGTATCGACAACGATATTTTTTGTTTTAATGTCGAGTCTGTGTCCGAAGTGGAAGTAATAAATGATCTGGCTGCCGCAAAGGGTAAAGTAGTTAAGGTGGCCATACGTGTCAACCCTGATGTCGGGGCCCATACTCACGCCAATATAACTACCGGATTGGCTGAAAATAAATTCGGTATCGCTATGGCGGATCTTGATTCTGTCATCGCTCTTTGCCGCAATCTCCCTAATATTGAGTTTATAGGATTGCATTTTCATATAGGTTCTCAGATACTCGACATGAGCGATTTTGTAGCCTTATGCAACCGTATTTGCGAGATTGTGACTCATCTTCGCGCCAGAGGTATCGAGATTCCTGATATTAATGTTGGTGGAGGTCTCGGCATTGATTATAAGCATCCCAATCATCATCCTATTCCGGATTTTGATGCTTATTTCAATACTTTCCGCCGTAATCTTAAGTTGCGACCGGGCCAGACACTGCATTTCGAATTAGGGCGCGCCATCGTAGCGCAATGCGGCTCTCTGATAAGCCGGGTTGTATTTGTGAAGCAGGGTACGCACAAGAAATTTGTTATCCTTGATGCCGGTATGACCGACCTGATCCGACCGGCGTTATACCATTCTTACCACAGGATTGAAAATATCTCTTCTGATTCTACAATTATCGAGCGTTATGATGTAGTGGGGCCTGTGTGTGAATCTTCAGATGTGTTTGGCAAGGAGGTAGATCTCCCTGAGACTCATCGCGGTGACTTTATCGCTATCCGCTCAGCCGGCGCTTATGGTGAGGTTATGGCCTCGCAGTATAATTGCCGCTCGCTACCTCACTCACTGCTATTGTAATTAATTTTAGAGTATGATTACTTTCAGTATCCTCCACTAAGAATATGATACAAACTCCTGATATCAGATTGGAAATCACCGCTGACGGCTCTCCTACACTTTATCGTGAGGATATCGACGAACATTACCACTCTGTAAAGGGTGCATTGGCCGAGAGTCTGCATGTCTATATAGATATGTGCTGGGGTAATTGCGTTGCCAATCGCGTGGATAACTGTGAGGATAACTCTGACGGCAATACCGGTATTAGAGTCTTTGAGGTCGGTTTCGGTACCGGCCTCAATGCGGCTCTTACCGCCGAGTCCGCTCTGAGCAATCAGATTCATACCGAGTACTTCTCTATCGAATTATTCCCTCTCAACCTTTCTGCCATCGAGCAGATACTCCCTACTATCCCTGATAAATACAGATCTCTTTTAAGGAAGATAAATGAGGCTGAGTGGGATGCCCCTGTCAATATCAATCCCTATTTTTCTCTTACTAAAATCAACGGCAACCTCCTCGATTGTGAGTTGCCGACAGGTATTGACGCTGTGTATTTTGATGCTTTTGCTCCCGACAAGCAACCGGAAATGTGGAGTGTCGACATATTCCAAAAGTTATATGAAGCAATGTCTCCCGCCGCCACTCTGACCACGTATTGTGCCAAGGGTGCTATAAGACGCATGCTCAATATGATTGGATTTACCACCCAACGGCTCCCCGGACCTCCGAACGGTAAAAGAGAAATACTCCGCGCGATCAAACCATCTCAGACCCCAGACAATAAAGAATGAGTCTCTGCAACCTTGTCAATGATTATTGACCCATGCCATCAATTAATATTGACTTTATTATTATGCCTCTCACAAGCCGGGATATTGGTGGATATTTCAGTAGTTTATAAATAATAAATAGTATCCGGATGCGTATATACGGAATTGTGAACCGACCGATTCGTTTAGTGTGCCTTGCCACCACGATCCGAAGTCGCGTATCGGATATTCAAGACCCTCACTGCGCATCCCGGTGGCTCCGAAATTAAAAATTGATACTTGTGTGCCGGATGTGCAACTCACTTCACAATACTCCTTTACCGGTATAAATACCCCGTAGTCTGTATATATTCTCGCTTCCACGCCCATGCGCAGATATTCTATAAGCAGACTTATGTTGCCTAAGGTGTGATCTTCGCGTCTTCCGGTCGCTCCTATTATCACTATCTTCCTTATACCTTTCTCATATAGATACTTTACCGCTTTGGTCTGATCGTTCGTCTCCTGATCAGGATTGCGCCTTATTATTCCGCTGTAGTGCGTACGGATTGTTTCACTTACCGAGTCGCAATCTCCTACTATTCGCCACGGCCTGTAACCCCGGGCTATAAACTCATCGCCCGCACCGTCACAACACACCACCTTGTCGCAATCCCCAAGCCAGCGCAGTGCTTTCGGGTTTGTAGGGAATTCCCCGGCATCTATTATTATCCCTTCGGGTGAAAAATCTTCTATCGAGTACTTATTTTCTGCCATCTCTTATATCCGAAATATGCTATTATAGAATATAGTAAATATAGTCCTCCCGTAAACCATAACTCTTTATATACATATAGTATGCTGCAGGCTAAATCTGCTATTATCCAGAGTATCCATTGCTGGGTATACTTCTTGGCAAGCATCCACATGGCTACTATACTTACCGCTGTGGTAAAGCCGTCGGCCCACGGTACTGTGGAGTCTGTCAATCTTTCAAGTATAAATCCTATCACTGCGGTGAGAATGATTATACTTACCACTATCGGCAGATAATATCTGCCGGGGAGTGATTTTATACCCTCTGCGTCTCTATTCTTATTTTCTTCGCTTTGCAGATTTTGAGTATCTCCGACTCTCTCTTGATTATCTGACCGAGGGTTAGCGAGGCTTGATCTATCCCTCTCTTTTATCCATATTATCAATCCGTATACCGAAGCAAGTATATAATAGATACTGATACCCATATCGGCATATAGTCCCGCATCGTAATATACGAAAATATAAATAGCCGGCATTATCACACCGGCTATCCATAGCCATGAACTTGCCCGATACTCTAAATACAGATAGAGTAATCCTATCAGCACTCCGGCTATCTCAAGATAATTCATTTTGTATTTTATTCCGCGAGTTGCTGCGCTGTATATTGCAGCGCGGTAGCGGGTACCACACTCATCACCAATATAAAACGGCCACTCTGATTGGGATTCTCTGCCCCTGCCTGTAATTCTGTATCCTGCACACCTGGATCCACATCTTCGGTGAGTGTGAGTTGCACATCGCCACCTTTCAGCGCTCCTGATACATCAAACAGATTTTCTGTAAGCGGGTCTGCGCCCATCACGGCACCGAGCGCGCAGAGATCATCGAGCAATTCGGAACAGAATCTGCACTGCTCTTTATTTGCTCTCTCCCTTTGGGTAGATTTATAGGGGAAGTAGAAGATATAACCGTATCCCGCTACTGTATCATGGTCATACCGGGCCATTGCTTCCGCCTCGGGGCTCTGACCGTGATAATTTATGATAAAACCCTCGCTTTCGCTCATCCATTCCGCGCCATCTTCCGATACCGGTGTGCCTGCGAAGTTATTCTCAACCTGCTTCAGGCAACTCTCTCTTCCGAGTGCGGGATCGGCTACACAATAAACCTTACCCACCAGATCGGCGGCGGAGACTTTTACCGGACGCTTCGCTTCCGCTATCATTATTCCTAATAGGGAGAATAGTACTGCAAGAGCGGTGATAAGGAGCGGACGCCGTATCTCTTCCGGTTTAACTGTCAATGCAACAGCGGTATGTCGTGAGGGGATGTTTTTCATAATTCTGTATAAATATAAATCATATCTAAAAAACATCCCCAACACTATATTAGTTCACCGGATTATCTTCAACTTCGTATATAATGGAGCATTTCTTCGTGTATTATCATAGATAATTCCACGAGTCCGCCTAATGTTCCGTCTGCTTTGCGCCAGGTAGTCTGATATATCATCTTTTTCTTACCCTCCTTTGAGATAGTATAGGCGTTTGCTCCCCCTTCGGCCAATAGACTACGTATTATCCCTCTTGACCTTTCGTTATGATAATCCATTATATTATGACCTATCAGATCACCACCTCCGCGTGCGGCGAAGGTCTGTCGCGAGCGCTCATTCATAAATATTATATTGCATTCGGTATCCACTACAGTTACCGCACAATCCATTCCGTATGCCCATTCGGGCAGATACATCTTTTCCATATCAAGTATGTAATGATTTATAATTTACTCAAATTTACTAATTATTTCCGAATTTCCCCTCCGTTACAGGTATCTCGAAGCAGTATTGCTCCCCGGTTATCGGGAATCGGAATTTCAATTTCATGGCATGCAGATGCAGTCGCGACACGTCGCGGTTTTTATTCCCGTAGAGTCTGTCACCTACTATCGGCATACCGAGACCGCTCTGTGATGCGGCATGCACGCGCAGTTGATGTGTGCGTCCGGTATGCGGTCTGAATATTATAGTTGAGGTCTCGCCGTCAGAGGTGATAAATTCATATTCAGTCACACTCTCTTTACCATGCTCTAAGTCCACGCGCTGTCGAGGCCTGTCGAGTATATCCGGTGCGAGCGGTAATGAGATAATCCCTCTATGCGGTTTTTTAAGCGCTCTGTAGTCTCCCTCCAATACTGCCTTATATTCTTTATTTACCTGCCGGGTAGCGAATAACCGTTGCATCTCTTTGTACGATTCTTCTCCGAAAGTTGCCATTAGCAATCCGGAGGTATCCTGATCAAGCCTGTGGGCCATCTTAATCTCTTTTTTTCCTATCCCTTTACTCTGCTCATGGTTATAATGCTCTATCAACCATTGCTGTACCGAGAGTTCTCCCCTTTTACCGGGTACGGAAAGCATCCCGGCCGGTTTGTTGACTACACAAAACCATTCATTTTCAAATATAATTTCTGGGTTTCCTTTTGCGGATCCTCTGTTTTCTATCCCAAGCGGTGGGGTTACGTCAAGTCCTTGCAACATCCATCCCAATAAGGGGCGGCACTTCCCCCGACATGCCGGATAATGGTGACCATGTATCCGGACCTCCCCGTCTTTCGATTTTCCATACCAGTATTCGGCAATAGCCAGTGGTTGCAATCCTCGCCTATAAGCGGCCTGTAACAGTTTGGGGGCACAACACTCCCCCGCTCCGGATGGCGGTACCTTAAAGGCTGTCTCAGCAAAGATCTCGTTCAGACTTTTACTCTCTCCTGACGCATTATCTACCTTGAAGTTATCAAACAGCCATCGCTGCAATTCTTCCGAATCAATACGTCGGCGTTCTTTCAGGGCATTGTATTGTTGTTGGGCCTTGCGCATCTCCTCTTCGAGCGGTGCAAGACGAGCCTCTCCCTTTTTCTTAAGACGATGCAACTCTGCTTTTTCATATTGGCTTTGCCGTATCATCGCTTTTTCTTCCTCTTTTGAACATCCGGCCGCACGGCGGGCATCCCTTCCTGATTTTGATACCCTTATCTGCTCCTTAAACTCCTCTATCTCCTTCGACACTCTCTCCTTTTCTGACTCGTAATCACTGTGAGTCTGCGCAAGCGGACCGTTTTTGTATTCGTTGATTATTATACTCTGTAGGGAGATTTCTCTTTCATGTGTTTTGAAATATCCGTCGGGTTCAAGGTAGTCAAACACAGGTTCTACAAACATGGGATGGTCAAAGCCTTCGACACCTAACTGACCGGAAAAAGCATATAGAGTCTCTGTCTCACCCCTGTCATTATGAGCAAGCAGCACTCCGATCATTTTGCCTGACTCAAGTTGCTCAAGCAGATTCCTATCCATTTCCACACCACTCTGCTTTAGAGCGGCAAGCCTGCGGCATAAATTATCAAATGCTTCATCACACCGCTTGTCAGGAATATAATCAAAGGGATTATTCATAAGTCTTTGTTCTGTTGAATAGACGCTTTAATCGTATTATCCCTTCCTTACCTAATATCAGAAGCGCTGTATATTGTGTGGCTTTTGCCATTCCGAAGAGTATCACCCATAGCGTACCCTTAAGCGTGGCGGAGATAGGGAGAGCCATCTGCGCAAATGAAAGTATATAAAACAGTATGCAAAAGCCGAGTACTATGAGTCCGGTACGGAATCCGAGTCTGCTCAGCCATTGCTTTACCACTCCAATATATTTCTTGACATCCAACATATCTGCAAAGGTATATAAAAAAGATGACCCTCCTTATAAAGTAGCGTTAAAAGTCATCTTTTTTATATACCTTTGCACCTGAATCAATAATTCTACTACGGTGTCTTAACATTTAAGGGTGTTTTTACTTTTATCTGATCTTAGCATAAAGTGAGAATTTGGAGTTGTTTCCCAAAGATAAAACACCCTTTAAGACCGCGGCCTATATATATAATCTTAATTTATTATGAAATCAAATTTATTTTCTCTTTTATTCCTCTCTTTTACCTTTATCTTTAACTCTTGTATATTTACCTCTCGGGCAAAACCGATTATGTGCTTGGAGGCTGATAACCCGGTCGGGAACCCGGTCGGCATATTCCCGGGACGTGTGTGCTGGAGCCATGATCCGGAAGTTGTTAAGGCCGCGGAATTTTCTGATACCTGGATGAGCGATTCCTCTATATCTCTCGACCGTTGTGAGACTATGTTGCGCAGCGTTTTGTGCGATCTTACCGGCACCGATGATGAGAAACAGGCTTGGCTAAATCTCATTGCATTTCATAATAATGGCAAACCCTACGCTGAGGGAGAGAAAATAGCCATTAAAATTAATAATAACAATACCTATAGTCATAGCGATTCACCGGAAATTAACGCTACCCCGCAAATGGTGCTGGCACTTTTGCGCTCTTTAATAAATATCGGCGGATTTGCGCAGGATTGCATCACCATTGCTGAGCCGAGCCGTTTTATAACCGATAATATGTTCGTACTATGCCATGAGGAGTTCCCGGGGGTTCATTATGTGGATAATCAGGGGGGAGATGGTCGTGAAAAATCTGAGTTTGTAGATAATGTCATGCATTATTCCGCAGATAACGGTTTGCTGGCTCGCGGCATCGCGAAATGCTTTTGCGATGCTGATTATACCATTAATCTTGCACTCCTTAAAGGGCATGTGGGGCAAGGTGTAACTCTATGTGCTAAAAACTGGTACGGTGCTATGAACCTCCACGCTGATTGGCGCAAGAATTATCACAATAATTTTGATCCTGACCGTAGCGGTAAGTCTAAGTATATGACATTCGTGGATTTTATGGGCCACAAGGATCTCGGGGGTAAATGTATCCTATACCTTATAGATGGTTTGGTCGGATGCAAGTATGTAGACGGTAAGCCGGGACCGAAATGGAACAATCCGCCCTTTTCAACTCATTGGCCCGCTTCGCTACTTGCATCTCAGGATCCGGTAGCCATCGATATGGTGGGTCTTGACATGCTGAGCCATGAGTTTCCGGATGCCCCTGATATGGGATACGCAGATATGTATCTTATAGAAGCGGCTTCGGCCGGCAATCCACCTTCTGCGACTTACTATAATCCTGATGGAGATAGTGAACCGCTAACTTCTTTAGGTGTCGCCGAGCATTGCCATGCTATAGACTCAATCGCACCTTACCTGCATTATAAGTCTATTGATCTGCGCTATCTCCCTAACCAAACCGGAACGAGGGATGCTTCTCGCTGACCTTGACACAGCGTTTTATTCCGCACTTCCATTACCTGTTGCGGATTGCAACAGCGGGGTGCCGAAATGAATTTTTGTCAGATCAAAAGCAGTGAGTTTCTGTGCCGATTGTAATTCGGGTTTAGGTATGTGACGTGGCATGGAGATTCAGATTTTTGATAAATGTTACTACTGTATTAAGAAATAGTACTGTACCGACGTAAGCAGCCAGCAATACCCAGTCATCAAGGTGCATGGGGAGTAAATTTTTAATAAAACCTCCCGCGGTATAGGCTCCAAACAGTAGCCATAACGTAGTCTGCACACCCACGCAGAGCGTACACCAGTGGTGTGCCCTGAATCTCTGATACCAGATACTCCAGACAGTATACGGCAGACAACAGATATTAAACAGTGCTAACGCACTCCAAAGATGTGGAAATATCAGCAGTGTGAGCAGTGATATACCGAAGTAGGAAAACCCTACCACACTCCACGATATTACACCGAATAATTTGGATACCTTCATCGACAATATAGTGTCGCATCCTCCTTTTTGCAGGATGTTACATACGCTGTCGCCTGTGTCGGTGTGCACACCCAGTGTTTTCTGCAACAACAGATAGGAAAAAAAGAGACCTGCCATATTGAGCAATACCGCCACACTGGCCCATAATGAATGATATACACCCCTGGTGATGTAGAAATAGGCAAATACTACTACAGCGGCTATCAACAGTCCTAACCAACTCCACTTGTTGATAGTCTCCCCCAGAAAGTGACTCCCATATTCGGGTTCGCGTGATTTTGAATCCGGATATGCCAGCAACGCTATACCATTCCAAGCATTTTGGAAGTCCTCGACCGACCCGGTTTTATCTTTGCCTAATGAGTCGTAAGTCACCGAGCCAGGTGCGATAGATTTTACTATCACGAAGTATCCGGTATTCAGTTGAGCCAGAAATGGAGGGGTAAGTTTTGACAGTTCGGATTTATCTGCTATTCGCACTGATTCATTCTCTATACCGTACGTTTTGAGCAGATGACTCAATCCGTATAGTGAATAGAAATCCATGGAATGAAAACTCTGTTCGGAATATTCCGCGGTGTGCGGCACCTCGAGGGCTTTCAGAAATCGGGTAAATATGCTGCGCTGAATAGCCATAGTTATCTATATTTTATAAATATTGCTCTACTGTCTGCATTTTATAAATATTGCTCTACTGTCTGCAGGAGTTCGCTACCGGGCATCTCTCCGCTGCGGCGCCATACCTCTTTGCCATCCTTATAAAGTATAAAGGTCGGAGTGCCGTTGATCTGCTCTTTATCACATAACTCCTGATTCAGATCTACGTCCAATTGCTGTAACTTGCAGCGACCCTCTAAGATCTCTGCCACCTCCTGCACTACCGGCTCCATAGCCTTGCAGTGACCACACCATGTGGCGAAAAATTCTACTAATACCAAGGGAGAGGATTCAATTAATTCATCGTAAGTCATAAGTCTAAATGTTTTTCTATTTGTTTACCTTTAAAACATTTATCTCCCTGACTTGGTTTATCGTCTCTGCGCCACAAAAAATTACCCCTTCTGCATTTGGAAATATCCGTATACAGAAGGGATAGAAATTTATTGCCTTTTAAGTATCACTGATTAAAGTTGCGGTGCCACATAAGTACGGGCAGCGAGTTGACGGTCTATCTGATATAATCCTGTACCGTCTTCACCTACGAGCGTAAGGTCGTCGATTATCTGGCGTACGCTATCTTCTTCCTCTACCTGCTCGGCTATAAATGTATTGAGTTTCTGGCGGGTAGCGAAATCCTTCTCATCTTCTGCCATAGCATACAGGTTATGGATAAGAGAGGTTACTTTACGTTCATGTTCGAGTGTGGCAAGAAATGCATCTTTTACCGATTCCCAGGAATCAGGCACTCCGGCTATAGGCTGAAGCACTACCCTGCCGTCGCGTGCATTCAGATAGTCCATAAGTGCGAGGGCATGTGCCTGCTCTTCCTGAAACTGCACTCTAAACCAGTTGGCAATACCGGTACGCCCTTCATGTTCAAAGTGAAGTGACATGGATAAATAGAGATATGCCGACCACATCTCGGCATTGATCTGCTCGTTGAGAGCATCTTCGATTTTCTTAAGTAACATATTTTTAAGAATTTAATTTTTAATATTTACAGTTAAAAGTGGGGTTATAAGTAACTAATGAAAATTAATCACTTACGTGAGTAATGTTTATGATCTCGTATAAATCATATCCATTTCTGAAGTTATAACATTTTTTTACATTATCAGGTTCTCTTCAGATTATTTTTATGTTGTCAGAAGGGGGATATAACTGCCATACCCTTGCGCTTCCATCTCCTCGACGGGTATAAATCTGAGTGATGCTGAGTTTATACAGTAGCGTAAGCCCCCTTCGGCCGCCGGTCCGTCAGGGAAAACATGCCCTAAGTGAGCACCGCTCGATGCCGACCTTACTTCGGTGCGCACTCTTCCGAATGATGTATCGGTATGCTCGGTTATCAATCCCTCCTCGATAGGTCGGGTAAAGGCAGGCCAGCCACACCCGGAATTATATTTTTTTGAGGAGATAAAAAGCGGAGTACCATCGGTGACATCTACATATATTCCTTTGCGGAATTCATGGTCGTATTCATTGACAAAGGGACGCTCTGTGGCTCCGTTTTGGGTTACCTCCCATTGTAGCGGAGTGAGTCGCTGTCGCAACTCCTCTTTCTCTCTCTTTCCCCCTCTTCTATTCTTCACCTCCTCGAATAGTGAGGGATCGATATGGCAATACCCTCCGGGATTTTTATCGAGGTAGTCCTGATGATACAGTTCTGCAGGGTAGAAATTTTCCAGCGGTAGTACCTCTACCATTACGGGAACCGGACATCGTCTCTGCACTGCCGCCACGTATGCTTCTATTATCGGCAGGTCTTGTGGGTCGGTATAGTAAATTCCGGTACGATATTGGGTACCTCTGTCATTACCCTGTCTGTTGAGGGTAGTCGGGTCTATACTCTTGAAATAGATCGTGAGCAATTCGGTCAGCGATACCAGTGTGTCATCATACTCCACCTCTACTGTCTCTGCGGCTCCGGTGTTGCCACTGCATACCATTTCGTATGTGGGATAAGGCACACGGCTGTTGGCATATCCAACCTCCGTATGCGTTACACCTTGCACCAATGAGAAGAGGTGTTCCGTACCCCAGAAACATCCTCCTGCCAAAAATATCTTTTTATCCATTTTTTATTACTTAATTACCATATAACATCAAATCACATCAAATCACATCAACCTCTGATTACAGTATAGGTCATATAGGCTATATATAGCAATACCAATGTGCACCCCGCAACACGCCCTATCGATCTGTTTTTTGAAATCAACGGTACCAACCATATCAGTGCTGAGGCGCCCGCGAGAGTGAAAAAATCTACAAATCCTATCGTGTCTGCCTTAAGCGGAATTACCAACGCGCTCAGTCCTACCGACAGCAGAGCATTGATAATACATGACCCTACAATATTACCGAGGGCTATCCCGCTCGCTCCCTTTAAGGCTGCAGTAAGCGATGTTACCAGATCGGGAAGCGCATTACCTATTGCTACTATGGTCAGTGCCACCATACCCTGACTCATTCCTACTTTTAACGCAAACCCTCCGGCTCCGTCAACTACCCAGTTGCCACCTATTACTAAGGCTACCAGTCCGGCGGCTACCATTACCCATGAGTACCACGGTTGCTTTTTCAATCCCGCCATTTTTTGTACTGCCGGGGATGAGGTCGCTCCGGTTATAACCTCTGTATGAGGGGATTGCTGAAGTGATGCGGTTACTTTCTCTTTGCCGGATGTGAGTATCATAAACCAGAGATAGAATATGAATATAATAATCAGCATCACACCCGATGACCGGTTTACAATGTTGTGTGTTGCCCCGTCAAACAGTACGGAATCTCCCGCTACCCACAATGCCGCTGACGCTATCAGCAGTATCGGCAGATCTTGATAACGCATTGTATCACTAACCTTTAACGGCCTAACTATACCCATTATTCCTACTACTAAGAGCAGGTCAAACGTATTTGAACCCAACACCTCACCTATTGCTATGGCAGGTTTATCCTGAAACGCTGACTCTAAACACACAACCAGGTCGGGAAGCGTACTGCCGAGAGCCACGACCGTAAGACCGATTATCAGATTTGAGACTTTAAATCGTCGGGCTATAGCCACCGCTCCATCGGTAACGTAGTTGGCTCCTACTACAAGTAGCACCAATCCTAACAGTAGTATGAGTATATCGTGCAGCATAATCAATGTGAGTAAGTTTAGTTGTAAGAAGTAAATAATGAAAATTAATGTGCAAAATAAACCTTAAAGGTTTTTGAGATAATTTTCATTACTTATTTGAGATAATTTTCATTACTTACTTATATCCTCTTAACATCTTACACGCCCATACTGTTCTTTTTCTGCATCCCTATACCATCAGTTTATTTTCAATCTAATCGCAAGTGAAATTTTTAGCGTACTTCGGAGGGGTTCTCAACATCTGTGGGTTTCGATTTACTAATTGTCACTAACCACACTCCGGAAAAAATAAGCAGTACCGCACACCCTTTCGAGATAGTGAATTGATCTAATCCTAATATGATACCCGCTATTGTGGCTACGATAGGTTGAACATAGTTATACATCCCCACTACAGTAGGACGCAACCGCTTCTGACCTATCATTATGCAGATATACGCCAAATATGTTCCGCATACCACCACATACCCTGTCCCGCTCCATACCGATCGGCTTATTTCTCCCCACTCTGTCATAGCCAACCATTTAATTGTGGTCGGCAAAGCCACAATAGTCGCTGAGAGAAACATCCATTTCATCAGTGTCACAAGCGTATACTTCTTTATAAAATTTCGATATAGAGTGAGATACAAAGCATAACTAAGTTGAGCACAAAGAACTATCAAATCTCCCAATGCGGGATTGTCGCCGGAGACACTGTTGCTGCTGTTACCCATGATTAATATTATCGCACCTGCTGCTCCAAGCACTATACCCCCCACTTTCTTAAGCGTAATCGGTTCGCGGAGTATTACCCACGCTAATAGCATTACCCACATAGGCATAGTGGTTGTTACCAACGATGCTTCGCCGGGTGAGGTGAGGCTAACACCCATTATAAAGCACCCCTGATTTAATAACACCCCTAACATTCCCGCTCCGAATAAGCGCAAAATATCTCTCAATGGCACATGCTCCCGTGGCAAAAATAATGATGTAATCCAGAAGAGAATCGCCGCTCCACATACACGAAAATCTACCATTACAATAGGTGCTATTAATCCGGATGCAAACACCATCTTTGCAATTGGAGACATCAATCCCCACATAACATTTGCACCCAACATAGCCAAATGACCTCTCAGTTTGTAAGTTTCAATCATATTATGTAAGTAATGAAATTTAATCTATATTTTTTTGCCGCTGCATAACACCGCGGCGTAACACCGCGGCGTAAGACCTGGGCGTATACCCGAAATGTCATTCCACACTGCCATGCCGTTGCGGAACTTAAGTATAGGCACGTATCGCCATAAAACGTACATAAAATACCCTCCGCATTTTCAACTCACAAAGTTATAAATAAAACCACTAATTTTGATAGTTCGATATATCTTTGGTTAATTTAGATACCAAAGGGATGGTGATTCAATCCGAATTAATTATCTTTACACTCTCAATAGAGATTACTCAAATAGTCTTTAATTTTCGTAGCCTTTATATTATTATGAATTTTGAAAGTAAGGTTATTTACAGCAATGATGATATTATCTGCTCGGTGACAACCCCGGTATCACCATCTCTATCTGATATGACTGATGATTTGGATGCGATTCACTCAGCAAGAGACTTTTTTAATGATATGACGGTACTCCCGATACAGACACATTCGCTTAATGTCGGAGTAATTGACAAGTGGAGTGCCGGTATGCAATTTCCCGATACCGATGCCTTGATATCTTTTGATAACGCTGTCTCGATCGGTGTTATCACAGCCGACTGTGTGCCGATACTCCTATACGCTCC
>CAMWNR010000047.1 GCA_947175665.1 uncultured Porphyromonadaceae bacterium | reverse complement strand
GGAGTAAGATAGGATATAAAATAGATTTTCCAAATAAAGGGTATCATCTGGCCAAAGTTGAGAATATGTTCTCTTCGTATAAGGATCAGGATTTTTTTAAGGTATACTGTGATAATTATGGACAAATCTCAATATATCAATTTTTAGGTATGCCGAAGGTCAGTCCGTTAACATGGGGGATTAAACGAACTATAAATTTATTTAAAGAGGGGAAACAAGATGAGGCGGAGAATTTGCTTAAAGAGATAAAAAGTTTCATAACGGTATTTGTTTTTAAAATTAAATTTCAATCCTATAAGCAAAAACTATTTTATACTCTCTTGGAAATAATAGGGGTTAGAAATATGTCAAATCTCCTTAAATTTTATAACTCTGTAGCGAAGTAATGCAACGAATTATATTTGTAAATCTACATGATAACGAGTTTTTGGTAAAAACTCTCAATAAATATATCTGGAAACAGTCTTGTGCTTTCAAGCATAAATATTTTTTAGAATATTTATTGGAAAATCCGGAGGTTGAGGTCTGTAACTATGTAAATGAAGATGGGTTTACTTTGGTACGGTCTTTCCCAAAGCCTGTGATGGCAATCTTGCGTAAACTTCGTTTTCTTGAAAATAAGATAGTTATGAAATTAAATAATCTATCTCACAAGAAGATAAAGGTTATTAAGAAGCGAGAAGATATACGTCCGGATGATATAGTGATAGGTTATCGCCATGTACCATCATCATTGGCGGATATGGATGAGATTACTGCTTTTAAAGCAGTCAGCATGATACACTTTCATGGCGAGCAAAAGGATTCGGATATAATCCGTAAGGCAAATCCTGATATATTGTTTAATGAAGTAGACTTATCCAAAACCTCTGAAATTTTCCGCAGATATTACGATTGGTATAAAGGAGAGTTTATAGTACACCCCTTTGTTGCTGCTCCGAGATTTCAGAATATCAAACCATTTGAGCAACGAGACAACAGGTGTTTCTCTACCGGTACGATTACCTATAAGCATCATCCCGAATTTATTGAGGTCTACGGAGATCCCTGTGATCAGCCTATGCGCAAGCAGATTATGGATAATGCCGATGAGTTAAAAGAGTATTGTGCATGCTACAATAGTGATTATCTCGAAGATACGGATATGAAAAAGTATCTCCCTTCAGATAATTTCCTGATGCATTATTATAAAGTATGGTACAATCTTACACATTCTGGACATCAGAAAAAGTATTTTTCGTTTAATATGGTCGAAAAATTCAACGACTTCAAGATGTGTCTGGTGGGTGAGGAGATCTTAGGAGTACCGGGGATAGGATTTGCAGAAGGTATGTCATGCGGATGTGCTTATTTAGGCCGGAAAGGTATGTATGAAGATTTGGGTATGGAGGCAGGAGTACATTATATAGCCTACGATGGAACTCTTAAAGATTTAAAGGAGAAAATATCCTACTATCAGCAACCGGAAAATCAGAAGCAACTGAGTGACATTGCGGAAGCAGGTTACAGATTTGCGCAATCTCACTTTAATAAAAATAATGTAGGTGAGTCTCTTCTGAAGCAGTTAATTGCTACGCAGAAACAGATTAAGTTAACTATTTGACAAATGGGGTATAAGTATATCACCTTCGATAAAGATATGACGGCCATTATTAAGGGTGTCGCCATCATCTTTATGATATTTCTACACTGTTTCGGTTGGGAAAGTTGGTATTTGCCCGAATACCATATCCATCTGAGTCATTCAAGTTTTCTATATAAGATCATGACCGCGATGCAGATATGTGTAGGAATGTATGTATTTATGATAGGATACGGATATGCGTTTGCCAAAAATAAGAATATAGAATACAGTTTTAAACATACATCCAGACTGCTTAAAATATTTTGGTCTATATTGTTTCTTTTTGTAATACCGGTCTCATTTAAATATACTGCTTCAAAAAATGCCGGTTGGTTTTTCCTCAACCTATTCGGTATTGTAGAAGATTTATCATGGGTGAGTTGGTTTGTGGCGCTCTATATCTGGTCTATGATATTGATGCCTTTTATAGGGAGGATACTGGATAGGTGGAGATGGATAGGAATTATAGTTGCAAGCATAGTTTGCTATGCTTGTATGGTATTGATACACCAATTAGTGCCTGATTTTAATAGGAGAGACTGGTGGCATATTATTTTTGTATGCCTCGGTTGGACGCCATTGATTATGATTGGATATCTCACTGCAAAGTTAAAACTGGTAGAGAAAATAAAGATTCCGGAAAATGGTATAACCCTATCGGCAGCCATAATTTTAATTCCGGTCATACTGATATTGAAATCAAAATATCAGAGTCTCATGATATTGAACTTCGATTTAATCTACGCACCGCTAATGATATTATGCGTACTTACAATTTTTACATTGATTCGCAATCGGGTTATTAAGGGAATATTTATAGAGTTAGGTAATATGTCGGTCTATATGTGGTTTATACACAGCATATTCTTTACTATCTGTAGCAGTCGTATATACCAGCCCCTGATAATGATTTCAGATAATCTATGGGTTGTAGCGATCTGGACAATTCTACTCTCCTATCTCATATCTATCCCTTTAAAAAGAATAATAGGTTAATCTCCCTGACATCTCTCTGACATCTTCACCCCTAACCATTATTTTATTCCAAAGAATAATTTGCTTAATTAATAAATGATGAAACATAGAAGTTATTATTTTTGGCTTGTAGTAAAAAGTATAAGATATTGCAGATATTTTCCGCAAATGATTCCGGCTATGATCTTTTACTTATTAATGCGAAAAAAGACAAAAGATATACTGAAAGAAGATATTGATCGATTTTATGCGATTGAATATCCCGGAAATAAGAACTCTTATTTCACAGCCTTTTATCGCTTGATGGTGGAGTATTCTGCATTTAGAAATGTATATTATTGCAGATTGTCGTATTTCGGAGATATGATAAGTTGGTTTATGCCAAAATGGAAAACATTGGCCATAAGGACAAGAACACAAAACATCGGGGGAGGTCTATATATTCAACATGGTACATCTACACGCATTTTGGCTCATAAAATTGGCAAAAATCTATTTATAAATCAAAATGCTACGTTCGGGTGGAGTGGTACAGGATTTCCCACAATAGGAGATAATGTAAGAATCGGAGCCGGGGCGGTGGTAGTGGGACCCATCACCATCGGGGATAATGTAAATATCGGAGCAAATTCCACGGTGACCAAAGATATTCCATCAAATGTAACCGTAGTCTCCCCGCATGCCTATATTTGCAAAAAGGATGGCAAACGTACATTTGAGCCTATTACCGGTTCTATTTATGATCAACTGATTAAATGAGAAAACTTCATATAATAATGCCGATGGCGGGTGAGGGTAGTCGATTCAGAGATGCCGGTTGGACTACACCCAAACCGCTTATTGAATTGAAGGGTAAAACGCTCTTCGTGCGCGCTATCGAGAGCGTGAAAATACCGGGTGTTGAGATGAAATATTCATTTATCGTGCGTAAGGAGCATATAGACCTCTACGGCATAGATAAATCGATAAAAGCCATACTTCCCGACGCGCAGGTTTATTCTGTAGAGGAAACAACACGCGGAGCCGTAGAGACCTGCATGATTGCAGAGGAGAATATTGCCGATAGTGATGCGGTAGTCGTGATGGATTGTGATTTGGAATTCCGCAGTGCCGGATACAGGAGATTGATTGAAGATGCTTTGAGTGTTGATGCCGAATTGGCAAGAGGAGGCGCGCTGGTATCATTTACTTCTCAATTACCCAAATACAGTTATGCCGAAGTAGGTGATGACGGATTGGTAAAACGCACTGCCGAGAAGGATGTTATTTCCGATCATGCACTTTGCGGAGCATATTTCTTCGCATCAGGGCGGCAGTTTAAAGAGATTGCTCACAGACTCATCAATTCACCGGTAATGGAGAAACCGGAATTTTATGTATCCCTCCTCTATAACTATATATTACGTGACGGCGATCCTGTAAGACTGGCTGAAATGGAGATGTATCGCTCTTACGGTACCCCCGAAGAATTATCACCATGGCTGTAAAACTCCTCATAACAGATTTTGACGGTACACTTGTAAATACATTTACCGCCAATTATAAGGCTTATAAAAAGGCATTGGGTGAGTATGGTATAAACCTCACCCGCGAAAAGTACCGCGAATGTTTCGGATTCCGTTTCGACCGATTGATGGATGAATTGGGGGTCAACGATGAGAATATCCGAAAAGAGATTAAAGAGAAAAAGGCTCAATATTATCCTGGATACTTTGCCGATCTGCAATTAAATAAACCATTGATGGATTTCATCAAGGCTCTTCATCAGAGCGGGGTTAAAACCGCTATCGCTTCTACAGCGCGCAGGGTTAATCTTATTAATGTGCTTGAGTATCTTGGTGAGACCTCCTCGTTTGATCTGATCTTAGCGGGAGAAGAAGTTGCAAAAGGCAAACCCGATCCGGAGATATATCTCAATACTATGCAAAGATGTAGGGTTATGCCGGAGGAGACTTTGGTATTTGAAGATTCCCCTGTAGGTATTGAGGCTGCGGAGCGTGCCGGCATCAACTATATCAAGATTACCGATACTTATTGGGATAATATAAACTTATCATGAAGATTGAAGTTAAAGGACACTCCGGATGTCAGATAGATGTCGTAAGGGAGGGGAAGGATCTCTTTGTAGTCAAATCCACTGAAGATCCGAAATACTTCAAGCGCCTGATACTACAGGCCGAAAAGCAGAAACAGGCATCAATACCTCGACTTCAGCATATCCGCGTACCTAATATTCACATTATAGAGCAAGCGGACGATACGGTACGGGTAAAGATGGATTATGTATATTCGCGCAATTTTGTAGAGTATTTCGAGCAAGCCGGATTTGAGCAGGTGGAGTATCTTATCGAGGCATTGATAAAATATATCAACTATGAGGTGGATAATTCCGGTATGGAATTAATAGATCCACGCATCATAACCGATAAATTTGCCGATGTAAAGGAGAAAACACTAAGCAATTCCTCCTTAGAAAAGGATAATGAAATAAAAGAGATATTGGATAAGTCTGATAAGATTTTCGGCGGCCTTGACCATATCGAAATACCGGTAGGGAAGTGTCATGGAGATCTAACATTTTCCAATATTCTCTTTAATGGTAATAATTATTTCCTGATCGACTTCCTTGATTCATTTATAGAGTCTCCGCTGCTAGATATAGTGAAATTACGCCAGGATACTGCCTGGCACTGGAGTCCGCTGATGTATGTAAACGAATACGATGATATAAGACTTAAAATTGCTTTTGGTAAGATTGACGATGAGTTAAATAAATATTTCACAAGCAAATATGGATGGTATCGTCAATATTATAAACCATTACAGTTGATGAATTTCTTGCGTATCATACAGTATGCTCATGATCCCAAAGTAATTACCTATCTGAAAACTACACTTAAAAAGCAACTTGCCGAATATGAAGCCTGAATTCAGTCTTATAGTCCCGGCAGCCGCGGACTCATCAGAATATGATTCCAAACTTCCCCGCATGTTCTCTCCGGCAGAAGACGGAATCTTGTATTGCATAAAGTCGGTATTAGGATTAAACCTGCAAGTATTTGACCACATATATTTCACAATATTGCGTAAGCATGCCGATAAATATGATATTGACTCTCTACTCCGGCTCCAATTTAACCGATTAGGACTCGATAAAGCAGAAATTATAATTCTTGACACACCTACTTCCACACAGGCAGAGACTATAATCCGCACAATCGAGAGAACCGGAATAGAGGGATCAATATTTATAAAAGATGCTGACAGTTATTTCTGCGGTGAGATAATTCCCGAAAATGGAGTTGCCGTATATCCGTTGGAGAATCTGGATATTGTGGATCCCAAGAATAAAAGTTATGTGGCAGTCGATGATATGCAGTATGTCACCAATATTATCGAGAAGCGAGTGATAAGCCGATATTTTAATGCAGGCGGCTACTGCTTTGAAGATGCACGGGATTATATAAGAGCCTACCAAAAATACAGAGGGTATGGCAACCTCTACCTCAGCCACCTTATCTACGCGATGCTCCTGAATCGCCACACTTTCCGCCCGATAAAAGTAACCGACTATATAGATTGGAATATACCTGCTCATTTTTGAGCCTGTTACACACATTGATGCTTGTAAAAGAAAAGTTTGATGTAGATGCTACATGGTTTTCAAGCCAAACAATCAATTAAGTAAATTGAATACAACTATTAACAAATTATAAAAGAGTACAATGACCAGAGGTTTTGTTACAATATCTACAGGTAATGAGTATTATTACAAATTAGCAGCAAATTTACTCATGTCTTACAGATATAATTCTAAGAATCCTTTACCATTTGCAATATTGTCAGATAAAAAAAATAAATATACCGACCTATTCGATAATGTAGTAACAATTGAAAAACCTGCTCATTCATTTATGGACAAGTTTTCATTATTAAAGATTTGTCCTTATGACGAGAATATTTTTATTGATGCTGATTCATTAGCGTTCGGAGATCTAAATGTATTATGGAATTTATTTAAAGACGCTACTGATTTCTCCGCAATTGGTTATAATAGTGGGCTTTATGAGCACGGGGGAGGACTGCAATACAACGTTGAAGGGATTGGTAAATATGGCAAACTGATAAAATATAAAACCTGGGTACATGCCGGAGTTATGTTTATCAGAAATGCTCCTTCGTTGGAAAAATTTCATAATGACTGCATGGAAATATTAAAAGATTATGATAAACTGGAGATACTGTCTTCGCGCGGATCTTACGATGAGGTTACTTTTGCCATCGCAATGCCGATGAATAATTATTTAACAGTCCCCGAAAAAACTGAGATATTTGCATTCCGTCCTTATATAAAATCAATTATCGCAGACATAGTTAAAGGGAAATTATCATATAAACATCCAATTAAAAATATGTCCGTTGACAATGGCGTTCTGCTTCACTTCACCACTGCTGAGACAAGGAAACCTTTTTATATTCATCAGGTTGAGAAGTTAAAAAGAAAATTAAAGGGAGATTCTGTCAACTTTATTGATAGGTATAAAGCATCTCAATTTAATAAGTATTATTTGAACACCCGATACTTTTTCCAAAGTAATCTGAATTGTATTTTTAGTTTACCCAAAAGAGCATTCGGGCGATTAAGAAGACTGGTTTCTAATTCTTAAGTCGCTAAATTATGAATACTCCTTTGGTAAGTATTCTTGTGCCGTGCTATAATGTAGCGCTATATGTACAGGAATGCATAGACTCAATAATCAACCAGACCTATCATAATATACAAATTATTATGATAGATGACGGGAGCCTGGATAAGACCTGGGAAATACTGCAAAGGAATGCTGAGAAAGATACGCGCATAGAAGTCTATACCCAACATAATCAAGGTGTGGCGTCTACAAGAAATAATCTTTTAGATAAGGCACACGGGGAATTCTTACTTTTTGTAGACGGTGATGATTGGATAGATGAGAAAACGATAGAATTTTTAGTAGCCGAGGCTTTGCAAAACGATGCCGATACGGTATTCTGTGCGAGCGTGATAAATGATGCACCTGTAAGTCAGGAGTACACCGAAGAGATAGTTTACAAAGAAGAGATAATAAGAAGATTTCTAATCCACGACAAGATAAGGGGCTCACTTTGGAATAAATTACTTAAAACCAAAGTAGCACGCCAATTCAGATTTGACTGTAATATCAGTTACGGAGAAGATGCACTGTTCTGTTGGGAATATCTTCAGGATATTAATAAAGTTGTAAATACCGACCGGCAATTATATCACTATCGTATGAATCCCGAGAGCATATCGCATCAGAAATTCGGGTCAAAGAAACTCACCGGTATGAAAGTATGGGAGAGAATTGTGGGAGATGTAGAGCAAAAGTATCCTGAATTTTCAGATATTGCGAAAGCCACTCACGGTAAAGAAACCTATTACCTTCTTATGCAGGCTGGAGCAGGCGGATATAAGAAAGATGATAAAATAAAAGAACTACAGCGCATCTTGAAATCCGATTTTGTGGTCATGAAGCGCACCGGAAAACTCAAGGGACGCGAATTGTTTAACGCCATAATCTGTATGTATTGGTATGGATATGGCGCACTGTATTATAAGTTGCACAATTTAAAATAGTTATATCATCTCCACAGATTAATTGTCAATGGGAGAAACAGTATAACTCATAAGAATGTAAAGATTAATATAGTGTAAATCACATGAATAATAGAAATAAAGTAAACTTGTCAGTAAAGGAACTTCTGCTGACACCTTTTATGATCATACCTCTGCTGGCATATCGTAAAAGTACATATAAGGATAGATTGGAAAAAGATGTAGATAGGTTTTGGAGCATACATTTCGGCCATCTCCCCGATAGTTATGATAAAGGAATAATCCGGGAACTGGTAAAATGTCCGGAATTCAGAAATCTCTTTTATTTCAGATTAGGAAGAATAGGGAGAATCTTATCAAGATTATCGCTATTTTTCTTGCCCAAGATGTTGTTGCTTAGATTTGGAATAAGAAGAGAGGATTTAGGTGGAGGTCTGTTCATCCAGCATGGCTTTAATACCGGCATTACCGCCGAGAAGATAGGTGAGAATTGCTGGCTAAACCAGAATGTAACAATGGGTTGGGAGAAAGATGGTAAACCGACTTTAGGCAATAATGTACGACTGGCAACCTATTCAATAGTATTAGGTAAAATTCATATAGGTGATAATGTAACTATAGGAGCCGGAACTACTGTGGTCCGCGATGTGCCGGCAAATACGTTGGTAGTATCCCAAAAACCGAGATATATACCTAAAGAGAATAAGTAAGTAATTTACGATGAAGGTTTTGCAGATAAATGCCGTATACGGCTACTCAAGCACCGGGACTATAATGAAGCAGATTCAGGATCTGGCTCTTCAATCCGGTATAGATGCAAGGGTAGCATTTTCGGCCGGTCATGGTGTGCCCTCTCCATCCGGTACCGAAAAAGGGGCAGCAATAGAGATAGGTGATTGGACTGATCATAAACTCCATGCGCTGTTATCACGTATTGAGGGGAAACAAGCATATTTCAGCAAAGGTGCTACCCGAAAATTATTAAGATACATAGATCAGTTTTCTCCCGATGTGGTGCATCTGCATAATCTCCACAGTAACTACATAAACCTCAATCTTCTGTTGGAGTATCTGGCTGAAAAAGATATTGCCACGGTGATAACAATGCACGATTGCTGGTATTTTACAGGCGGGTGCTTTCATTATGCCGATGCCGGATGTGATAAATGGAAATCAGGGTGTGGAGAATGCCCGAAACAGAAATCGGATACACCGGCGTTACTGCGCGACCGTAGTGCAGAGATACTCCGAGACCGGGCAAAATATCTTAATAAGATACCGCGCCTCACAATAGTGGGATGCTCCGAGTGGATAGCCGAAGAATGTAGAAAATCAGTATTAGGCAATCGAAATATAATAGCGATTCATAATGGCTTTAATTTCAATAATTTTCACCCTACTCTGTCAGATCTCCGCATCAAATATGGATTAGAAGAGAAATATGTATTGATAGGCCCCGCGAGCAAGTGGCTATCAGAAGTCAATAAAGATACATATCGTCATTTCATAGAAAATATGGATAAGGATATGGTATTGGTACTTTTTGGTCATCCTGCTCCGGATACTCCCGCACCTGAAAATGTCCGATTTATCGGATATGTCAGAAATCCGAAAGAAATGGCAGCCATATATTCGATGGGAGATGTCATGGTGAATTGTTCGCGCGAAGACACACTGAGCAGTATCAATATAGAGGCTCAGGCCTGCGGCACATCGGCAGTAGTATACGATGCCACCGGCAATCCCGAAACAGTAGCACCCGGTATCGGAATCACAGTACCAACCGGTGACTATACCGAATTGCTGGAAGCCGTAAAGCAGATGAAGCAGAAAAACAGTAAGACTGAGGGAGAAAAAAGTCGTGAATACGTAAATAGGAAGTTCAGTCCCACAATCAATTATTCTTGCTATATAGACCTCTACAAGAGTATCATATAATTAAGCCGTCATGTCTAAAAAGATACTGATAACCTCAATACCTGCTTGGAGTCAAAAAACAGGTTATAATTCATGGTCTTCTATATTCGGTTTTGCCAATCCTGAGGATGTAGCAAATATATTTATTGAAAATGATCAACCTGATTCAGAAGTAGCCTCCAAATATTTGCGTATCAAGGAAGCAGATGTGGTAAAAGGGATATTAAACAAAAAAATTATAACTGCATCACCGGTTGAAACATTACCAGATATAAATATAGAATCAAAAATACCTGCCGGCAATACAGACACCAATATTTTAGAAAAACTAAGAGAATTTTTTAGAAAAAAACATTTCATAGTGACATTATGGATAAGAGAAATTCTTTGGTTTTTAGGTAAATGGAAAAGTAAGGAATTAGATGATTTTATTAATAACTTCAATCCGGAAGTATTGGTATTTTCCATAGAAAGTTATTTCTATTTTAATCGGTTGAACGAATATATTATTGATAAGTTCAAGCCTCGGCAGGTGATAGCCTATATGTGGGATGATAATTTCACCTATAAGCAATATCCGAATAATTATATAAGGAAGATTGAAAGATATTTCTTGAGAAAACAAGTGAAGAGGTTGATAAATAAATCTCATCAGGTTTTGGCAATTCTTCCTCAAATGAAAAGAGAGTTGGATAGTGAATATGGTATAAAAAGCATATTAATTACTAAACCTCTATCAGGAAAACCTGAGTTGACTGTTAAACCGGTATCATATCCTATAAAATTATTATATACGGGTCGTTTAGGTATCGGGAGGACAGAAACCCTACAGGCTTTAGCACGGGCAATAAAAAAGATCAATGAAAAGGAGTCCTGTATGAGGTTGGATATATATACGGTCTCTTCAGTACCTCGGGAAGTATTAGATAGTTTGGAGATAGCCGGTAGTTCATACGTTCACCCGGCGGTAACACAAAATGAAGTATTTAAACTACAAAGAGAGTCAGATATTTTAGTGTTTCCGGAGACAATGTCATGTAAAAACAGAGTTGCTCGATTATCCTTTTCAACAAAGTTGACTGACTATTTTTCGGCGGGCAGATGCATATTAGCCATTGGATCCAAAGAACTTGGGCCTATCAGGTATATAGAAGAAGAGGATGCAGGATTAGTCGCTGATTCGGAGGAAGGCATCAAGCACATTTTGCAAAAAATAATTGATAATCCGGGCATTCTGGATGAGTATGGAATGAAAGGTTATTTATGTGGTGCAAAAAATCATAATAAAGAAAATATTTTCCGGATTATTAGAGATGACGTAATCGGTTATTAGCCATCTGATTCAAGATGTTAACTCCCGTTTTTAGATATTATAATATGCTTAAATTGGTCAAAATATATTCATAAAATGAATCTGATACTTTATCTCTTTATAATATTTTTTTGGATTATCATACCCAAAAAATCTCACAAAGATATAGTAAGATATTCAATAGTAGTAGGGATAATTACCTTATTGATTATTGGATTAAGAAATGAGGCTATTTATGGTGATACCCTAAACTATGTATTAACCTTCATTGATTTACAAGATTATACCCCTGCTGAAATATTATTTTTTAAGAAAAAAGACCCGACATTTTATCTGTTATCCTATTTCTTAGGCAAGATTACGGGTGAGGATTATACAATATGGTTGTTAATTATCACCACAATTTTTATGTTGCCGTTCACATATCTAATAAAGAGATATTCTCCAGATCCTCTTTATGCGTGGCTATGTTTCTTTTTTATAGGTATATATTTCTTTGTAATGGCCGGTTTGCGGCAAACAGTAGCGATGGGTTTCATAATTGCAGCATTCTTACTACTTATAAATAATAAAGAAAAATGGTTCTGGTGTTGTCTGTTTTTGGCATACCTGTTTCATGGAGCATCACTTATTTTTATAATCGCATATCCTGTAATTAAAAAAAATATCCCATTAAATACAGTAACTTTTTTTAGTTACCTGATCCTATTCGGAATTGTCGCAATCTTCGGAAAGAACATATTGCTGAATGCCATAGAGGTTATTCAGGAGCATGATGAAAGATATATCAGTTATGGCAATAACTTGAAAGGTTCGACTCTTACATACTTTATTCAACAATTTTTGATTGTAATTCCATCACTGTACATTCTCAGAGATAACCTTCAGGAGCGAAGTTGCAGGATATTTGCCCACCTTTCATTAATTGCTCTAATAGCGGTTTCGATGAGTCCGGTAATTGCAGAGATGTTCAGATTAAGTATGTATTTTTCGTGGGCTGATGTCATATTGTTCTCTATGGCAATGAGTAAAATCAAGACACCATTTTATAAATTCAGTTATATATTTCTAATCAGTTTATACCTGATATTTATAAATGGAACACTTCAAGAGGAATACTTTTTTTATTTTCAAGATACCACTGCATTTATTGAAACGCATTATACATTCTTATAAGTATTGCAAATTTTGATCCTAAGCAAAGATGAAGTTTCTATTTGTTACCACCGTTCCCATAACTTTCGGATTTTGTGAGCAATATATTATGGATCTTAAATCACTCGGACATGAGTGTATTATAGCATCTTCTGATATTGATGCACTTAAAGATTTAGCGCATAAGTGGGGACTTAACTATGTTTATCTACCTTTATACAGGGGCATGAACCCCATGAAGGATGTTAAGGCTATAGTTAAGACACGAGATGAATTAAGCCGTTTAAAGCCGGATGTATTAATTGCTGCAACCCCAAAGGCTGCAATGGTATCAATGATCGCCGGTAAGATTTCCGGGATAAAAAACAGAGTATATCATATTTTTGGTTTGCCGTTTGAAACCGCTGTAGGATTAAAAAGAAAATTGCTCTTACAAATAGAAAAATTAACTGGTAAATTTGCCACAGGGGTAATACCTATTGGTTCCTCTGTGTTGGAATCCATACAAGAGCAAAAGATTTTTGCTCCGGCTAAATTACATCTAACAGGATTGTTAACTACCGGAGGGGTAGACTTGAAAAGATTTGATCCCGATGCATTAAAAGGAATAGGACAGAATATCAGACGTCAGCATGGGATTAAAGATACAGATGTTGTAATAGGATATGTGGCAAGATTTACTCAAGATAAAGGTTTTATAGATCTTACAGAAATCTGGGAAAAAATTAAAGGTAATAATAATGTGCATATTCTATTGGCCGGAGAGATGGATTCAAGAGCCCCTTTGCCAAATCAAATTCTGGATGACTTTATCAATCAGGACAGAGTGCATTATTTAGGTTATCGAGAGGATATTGAATCTATTTTTGCAGCAATGGATATTTTTTTATTCCCCTCTTATAGAGAAGGATTCGGTAATGTAAATTTAGAGGCTTCCGCTATGAGAGTCCCGGTCATTACTTACAATGTAACGGGGTGTAAAGATGCTGTACAAAATAATATTACCGGTTACGTAGTGCCATTTAAAGATTACGAAAGCATAGTATTGAAAATAAATGAACTGATCGACAACCCTTCAATACGTAAAAAATTTGGAGAACAGGGTAGATCTATGGTGCAGAAATATTTTACCACAAAAATTGTAGGGCAAAATCTCATTGCTGCTTTAAATACTATAATTAAATAGATATTTACTGCCGGAATATTTTCGGGTAAATGTGATTTTAAAGTGGACTATGGGGATATACAATACGGGGTTATGAATAGAAAATTGATAATTATCGGTAATCAGGGTTCGATATACGAAAATAATTATCTGCCCGGAGTTAAGAAGGATGTGGATAATTATCTGAATTTCTTCGGCAGTGCAAACGGAGGTGCTTGGGACGATAATGAAATTGTAAATCGTAAGTTCGGGTGGAGAGTATCTCTTTTAAGAAATCTGGCTATGACTTTACGTATGGACGGATTGGATTATGTTCTGGTTGTATTTACCGGGCATGGTTATGCGGAGAGAAGGGGTGAGGTTTATTTTGAATTATCTTCTGGTGAAGAAATCTCCTTTACACAATTAATTGACCTCTTTCCTTATCAGAAGATGCTGCTGATCGCCGATAGTTGCCAGGGGTATCTTAGCGAGGAGTTACGTAAGTCTCTCAATGAGGTATTGGCTTTCGCACATGGAGGCTCTTACCATTCAAGGGCTGAGATGAAGGAGCGCTATAATCGTCTTATTCTTAACATGAATAACCGGCAGAAGGTTATGGCTGCCGCTGCTTCACCGGGCGAATATGCCCGTGATTCTTCTAAAGGGGGATATTACAGCAGAAGTCTGCTGTCAGCCGCTGAGTACCTCAAAAATCGAAGTTCCAGACCTGCTGTATATTCTATCAAACAAGTACATAGTATTGCAGCCGCGGAAGTCAGCAGAGAGACAAGATCTCGGCAGAACCCTAAATTATATCCCGAAAATATAATTGATTATCCACCGTTTCTCGTAGTCTGAGATTCTAATATTATACTCTATAATAAATATTATGAGTATTAAAGACCGCTCCAAACAAAATAAGGAGGAAATACAGCGCTTGTACCCTCCGCGTGATTTAGATCAGGAATACTACCGTCATTACTTCGGTGATATAACTGATAAGTATCTGATTGCTGTAGATTATGATAATAACAAGCAGAGTCCTAAGACCGGTTACATAGTATATATCGATATTGATAATGATCTAGATTATGCAGATTATAGGGAATACGCTGATAATGACCCGGTTCATAAGGAGATGTTGCGCCATATCGCAAATCTGCAGTTGGCTGAGGCTGTTCCTACCAAGCATCTTGACGATAATGTACAGATAGAGTTTAAAAGGATATTGGGTGCCGGTTATGTTCACGCTCTAAATGGTAATTTTGATGATATCCCGGATATCATCAAGTGTGCAAACGACTATCTCAAGAAGCGTAATCGCGAAAAGTCAAGATACTTGTTTTTGGGTTCGGGTATACTGGCTCCGATAATTGCTGCTTTGGCGGCTCTGACCTTTTATATACTCCACCAATTAAATATAATGGAATTGAACCCCTGGTATTTCGGACTGATTTTCGGAATCTTAGGGTCTTACGTATCTATCTGGTCGAGATATGGACGGGGAAACCGGTCGGGTATGGGTGGCCGTTGGTTACATGTACTGGAATGCTATTCCAGAATATTTATAGGTATGGTATTCGGTGTGATCGCTATGGTTGCAATCAAATGTGAGTTGATCCTGCCTACACTCCGGGGTCGGGAGACGCTATATGCTTTTATATTAGCATCCTTTATCGCCTCTTTCAGCGAGCGGTTCATCCCATCCATTATCGAAAAACTCACTAATGAAGATAATAATGAAAAGAGTAGCGCAGCCTATGACAGTACAGATGAAAAGACGAGTTCTGATAATTCAGAATCCCGGAACGATTAAAGAACCTCTTGATGGAGTAAAGGTGGATGTGAGGGAAATGAGAGGTTACTTGCATTCCCTCGCCGGAGGAGCGTGGGAGAATGATGAAATTACCATTCTTCCTCCTGATACTGAGGTTGAAAGTATTAGGGATTTCTTTAATGCAAATAACCGGGATGTACAATACTATCTTATATATTTTACCGGTCACGGTTCTTATTCGGAGTCTTCCGGTTCCAAGTATTGGCTGGCTAATGATACGGTTTTTACCCTTGATAATCTTAAAGATTGGGTTAACGACATACCTACCCTGTTTATAAATGATTGCTGTCAGGGAGTAGAACCTCTTAACGAAAGCGTGGCAGAAAGAAAACTGTTCTCTATTACCGCAGACGCTAACGAGAGAGAAAAATACCGGAATGCATATAATGACATAATCAGGCGACTTAGCAAAGGGTCTTTTTGTGTTGCCTCAGCGGCATCATTAGATGAGGAGGCGGGGGAATCTTCAGTCAATGGTGGATATTATACCTCTGCTTTATTAAGCCAAGCCAAGCATTTATTCACGAATCCTGAGATTAACCCAGGAGTCTACATGATCACTTGCATACACTCCTTAGCGGCTTCGCAGGTGGAGGAGAGGACCAATGGATCACAGATCCCCGAAATTTCAGGATATACCCGTACATCGGCTCCCCCCTTTATGGTAAAATTGTAAGTTCTTACCATCTCCCAAACTATAATAAAACCGAATGAATTTATACAAGAGTATTTTTAAACGGGTGATAGACGTGGCGGCCAGTGGTAGTACCCTACTTGTACTGTCGGTCCCTTTGGCTGCAGTAACCATTTGGTTGCATTTTGCCAATAAGGGTGCCGGTGCATTCTTTTTGCAGGAGAGACCCGGCAAAAACGGAAAAATATTTAAGGTGGTAAAGTTCAAGACTATGACCGACGAGAAGGATTGTGAGGGGAACCTTCTTCCAGACGCTGACAGGCTTACTAAAGTTGGTAAATTCGTTCGTTCGACTTCGATTGATGAGTTACCTCAACTTTGGAATGTACTCAAAGGTGATATGTCGCTTATTGGCCCTCGCCCGCTTCTCGTGCAATATCTCCCGCTATATAGTCCGCTTCAGGCCAGGCGTCATGAGGTGCGTCCGGGTATTACAGGCTGGGCGCAATGCCACGGTCGTAATGCAATTTCCTGGACTAAGAAATTTGAATTAGATGTGTGGTATGTCGATAATCTCTCGTTTGTCACCGATTGCAAGGTAATAATTACCACGATAAGAAAGGTACTTAAACGAGAAGATATAAATTCTGCAACCTCTGTAACAATGGAATATTTTAATGGCCACAATTAATCTATTCGGTGGAAGTGGTCACGCTAAGGTGATCTCCGATTTAATATATATGCAAGGAGATACGGTCGGGATTGTATATGATGATAATCCTGAGGGTAAAGAAATTAACGGCACGAAAGTCAAGGGTGCGACCGATGGTAGAATCAATGAATTATTAATGGTGGCCATAGGATCAAATGAAAGCCGATATCTAATTGTCCGGAGGTATCCTGATGCAATATATGCAAAAGTTATTGCTCCGAGTGCGCAGATAAGTAGATCAGTGCAGATTGATGATGGGACAGTGGTGATGCATGGAGCGATTATTCAGGCAGAATCAAAAATTGGGAAACATTGCATTATCAATACAGGTGCTTCAGTAGATCATGAATGTATTGTGGGTGATTTTGCACATATTGCACCGCATTCTACCCTTTGCGGAAATGTACATGTCGGTGAAGGGGCATTTATAGGTGCCGGTGCAACTGTGATACCCGGAATTAAAATAGGGAAATGGGCTACCGTAGCAGCCGGTGCAACGGTAGTTAGCGATGTGCCCGACAGAGCCGTAGTAGCAGGTGTCCCCGCAAAAATTATCCGATATAAGGATTAGTAATCGATATTACCGATAGCGGGTGGTTAATCAGATTAAACTAATACAACATCATACTGATTATTGTGGAATAATTTTGAGCAGGTACGGCGGCTAACGTTACCTGCTATTTGTTTGATAATGATTTTTTAATATATGGAAAAGAAGAGAATTTTGTTGTGTCTGGCGCACATGTCGGGCAATGAGATGAAGTTTGTTGAGGAGGCTTTTGCCGATAATTGGGTGGTGCCTTTGGGGCCGAATGTTAATGGGTTTGAGGAGGATCTGGAGAATTTTGTTAATTCGAAGGAGTCTGCCGATGGTGAGTCGGTTGCGACTTCTTTGGATAAGAAGGTGGTGGCGCTGTCGGCGGGAACAGCGGCTGTGCATCTGGCGCTGATCGCTTGCGGAGTCGGCCCGGGCGATGAGGTGATGGTACAGTCGTTTACTTTCTGCGCTTCGTCGCATCCGGTG
>CAMWNR010000046.1 GCA_947175665.1 uncultured Porphyromonadaceae bacterium | reverse complement strand
ATTATGACTTATCTCTAATTTATCATATATACCGCTTTTATAGAAAATTACTATCTTTTCAATACTCGTGAATTTGAACAAAACCAAATAAAGGAAGCCGGGCCAAAATGGATTTTAACCATTTTGGCCCGGCCTATATATTCTGCCGCTATGCGCGATCTATTGTTTAGTTGAAGCGACGGTTGCCGTTGAGTGCGGGTTTACCTTCGACAACATTCTTTTTACCATTGCGCTTGATGATGGCGTATGCTATCGGAGCAGCGCAGTAGAGAGTACAGAATGTACCAACGATAACACCGAAGATCATTGCAAATGTAAATGATCTGATTGTATCACCGCCGAGGAAGAAGATACAGAGAAGTACCAACAGAGTTGAGAATGAAGTCATGAATGTACGTGAGAGTGTAGTGTTCAGTGACTTGTTGATAGTCTGGTAGCGATCTTCTTTCGGATATACCTTCATCATCTCACGCACACGGTCGAATACTACCACTGTATCATTGATCTGATAACCGATGATGGTAAGTACCGCTGCTATGAAACTCTGGTCAATCTCCATTGAGAAGGGGAAGAAGCCCCAGCATACGGAGTAGAAACCGATGATAAGGAATGCTGTGAGCGCTACCGCTGCTACCGCACCTACAGAGAAGGCGATGTTGCGGAATCGGAGCAGGATGTAAAGGAACATACATACCAGCGCGATACCTACAGCCCAATAAGCGTCTGCACGCATATCGTCGGCCACGCTCGGACCTACCTTCTGGATCGAGATGATACCGTGGTTCTCATCGGCTACGGTAAAGGCGCTCTTTTCGAGTGTCTTGCCGTCAGCACCTGTGAGTTCGTTCTGAAGATTATTGTAGAGGATATCGGTGATTTCCTGTTCTACACCTTCTGTCTCGTCTGCAATCTTGTAGTTGGTCGAGATACGCACCTTAGAGGGGGTATCGATCGAGATTACATTTACCGATACAGTCTTGTCGTTGGCTGCAGTCTGGAATACATCGAGAAGTTTAGCCTCTACATCTTTCGGGTTAACATCTTTCTGAAGTTGTACTACATAGTTGCGGCCACCTGAGAAGTCGATACCCTGATTCATGCCGCGGATAGCGAGCGATGCGATTGAGATAACTATAAGTGCAAGCCAGATGGTAGATGATACCTTGGTCTGACCGAGGAAGTTGATCTTGGTGTTGGTAAGGAAGTTGCGTGAGAGACCGGTTGAGAAGGTCATGTTGGCGCAACGACCGTTTTTAGTGATGATCTCAAATGCGATACGGGTCAGGAATACTGCTGTGAAGAATGAGCAGACAAGACCGATGATAAGTGTGGTGGCAAAGCCCTTGATCGGACCCGAACCGAAGATCAGAAGTATCACACCTGTGATAACTGAAGTGAGGTTTGAGTCGAAGATTGCTGAGAACGCATTTGAATAACCCTCGGAGATAGCCTGGCGCAGTTTCTTGCCGAGTGCGAGTTCCTCTTTGGTACGCTCGAAGATAAGCACGTTGGCGTCAACTGCCATACCGAGAGCAAGCACGATACCTGCGATACCTGAGAGGGTAAGCACTGCCTGCAGTGATGCGAGGATACCGAGAGTGAAGAAGAGGTTGAGGATAAGACCGATGTTGGCTACAAGACCGGGGATGATACCGTAAATGCAGATCATGAAGATCATCAGGAGTACAAGCGCTACGATAAATGAGAGGAATCCCTGCTGGATAGCCTCGGCACCGAGCGACGGACCGATCACGTTGTTGCTGACAACCTTTACCTGCGCTGTCATCTTACCTGACTTGAGCACATTTGCAAGGTCATTGGCCTCTTCGGGAGTGAAGTTACCGGTAATTTCTGACGAACCGCCGGTGATCTCGTTGTTTACATTAGGATAGGAGTATACGCGGTTGTCGAGTACGATTGCGATGGGGCGACCGATATTGTTGCGGGTAAGTGTGGCCCATTCGCGAGCACCCTTGTCGTTCATACGCATGTTTACGGTGTTGCCGCGCATGTTGTCGTATTCTGAAGTGGCCGAAGTCACTGCATCACCGTCGAGCGCTGCTTCACCCTTGAGGGCGATCAACTGATAGTAGGGTGTAGTGCGGTATTCCTTCTCGTTCTTCTTGATAGGATTACCCTGTGCGTCAAGTACCGGTACCTCTACGGGCTTAACTTCCCACACTGCTGTGAAGTCGCTGGGGAGTTTGCTCTTTACAACCGGAGTATTGAGGATTGAGTCTACGAGAGCCTGATTTATGGGAGCCACCATACCGATTACCGGGCTGCCCTCACGCTGTCTGCCACCGAGAAGTTCGATAACATTGAGGTGGTTTACAGTATCCTGAGCGGCAAATGCCTCTGCAGCAGCAGCGAGGTCGGGGAGGATCTCGTTGTAGTTGTATACTTCGTAAAATGTAAGGTTTGCTGATGATTTAAGGAGTTCGGTCACACGCTCAGGCTCCTTGACACCGGGGAGTTCGAGCAGGATCTGACCTGTCTTGTCCTGAAGTTTCTGGATGTTGGGCGCTACTACACCAAACTGGTCAATACGTGTGCGGAAGATATTGAATGCCGCATCTACCTGAGATGCCACCTCTTCGTTGAGGGCTGCTGTAACTTCAGCATTGCTCGCACCGCTCTTGAGTTTACCGAGATACTGACCGTTGAGGTCAAAGAGACCGGCCATTGTTCCGGGCTGGAAGTGTGATGCCACACTCTGCACGAAATCTTTATCCGAACCTTTCTTACCACTCTTTTCAGCAGCAGCGATAGCCTCGTTGATGGTCTTGAGCGCTGCTTCGCTCGAAGCGTACTGACGGAGAATGTCGGGAACCGAGATCTCAAGTACTACGTTCATACCTCCCTTGAGGTCAAGACCGAGTCCGATCTCCATTTTGCGCACCTGGTTATAGGTGTAGCCGAGATACACTTTCTCCTTGTCGATGGAGTCATTAAATTGCTTCAGGCTCTGCTTGTAGGCGTCGTTGGTAACGTCTGAAGTGCCTGACATTTTCACTGCGTATTCTTCGGCTTTCTTCTCGTAATGCGATGTTACGAATGAGAAACTGATGTAGAATCCGCAGATAAGAATCAGGAGCACAGCGATGGTGCTGATAAACCCTTTGTTCTGCATTTTAGATGTTATTGTTGTATAAATTATTAATTTTCGTTTCTTTTGAAGTGGCGCTTCGGGCTTGCGTCTATTCTTCAACTTGCAAATTTAGTGCAAAAATCCGTCTCAATGAAATTTTTAACGCTTTTTTTGATGCTTCTATTTAGTTTAAGGCCGGTTTAACTATCCTTACAACTGTTTTTGTACGGTTTTATATTGATTTTATACCATTTTTTCCGGTTCCCTTGCTTTGCCCCTCTTACTCATCTTCTTCATCTTCCTCTTCTTTTGCAGTATTGATTTTGCGTCCTTTCAGATTTGCGGCGGGCTTGTTTTTGAGAATCGCTTCGGGTTTCATCGCATCGACCGGGGTCGCAAATACCTGCCAGGTCTCATCTTTATTCCAGTTGCGTTTTAGATTTATACTTTTGGGATAGTAGTAACTCTCTTCGGCCTGTCTGCCGGTTATGATATCACTGCTGTCCCGGTGGCCGTCACCGTTTCTGTCGTGTATCACACGCAAATAGTATTTGCCGGCTGTAAGATAGGGGAAGTATGCTATACCGTTGCTCACGGCCACACTCTCTATTACCCGGTCTGAGGAATTGAGTAGTTCCACAAATGCCGGTATACCGGCCGGCCAGTCTGTAAGACGCATCAGCAGCGAACCGTATTCGTTCTCTGCGCGCACCCTTACCGGAGTCTCTTCTTTCCCGTTTGCCAGTCCGTATATATCGGTGATTGCCAGCGAGTCTATCTCTACCTTATATTCTCCTCCGGCTTCCCATTTGTAGTCTATATAGTATTTGCGAGGGTTGAGGGTATCCTGTCTTAATGGGAGCGTGGCACCTTGGAGCAATTCGTTCCAGACCGTATCTACCCTTTGAGAGAGGCGTATTCCGGACGTATCTATTCGCGCCACAGGGGTCTGCGTCTCGAAACTGAGAGGCTTATTGACTTCTTGTGTTTCAGTCTCCCAATTTATGGTGAGAAGTTTTGGCCTTACATCCTCTTCAGCGTCTTTTTTACCTTTCTTGTTTTTTGATTTTTTCTCTTCGGTTTTTTCTTCCGTACCTTGCAATATCGCACTCTCTGTTTCGGCAGTATCTTCACCGGGCCGGTGTGTTGACTGCTTGATCACCGATGACGCTTTTTTCTTCCCCTCTTCCCGTTTTGCGGCGGCTGCACTTTTACGAGGTGCTTGCTTCTGTTTACGATCTGTAGTGAAGCGGAGTGTATCGGTTGTGGAAGTATATTGATTGAGCGAGTCGAGCCGCTGATAGGTCAGCGCCACTCTCAGAGTATCCGTACCGATTATTCGCTTATCTTTTAACCATATAGTTATCGAGTCGTTTTCGGCTCGTTTTTCGGTTATACCGTAGTGATACAGAGGTAGGGTATCTCCTACGAGCCGTATATCGGGGAGTTGTCCTGCAGACGCACCCATTACCACCACAATACGTGTGGAGTCAATACGCTCATATCTCTTTATATATTGTTGCTGACGCTTGCTGAGCGCTGACCTGAGTATTATATCGTTGGGTAAGTATATAGTGCGTGGCCGGGTCAATATGGTATCTATCTCTCCTGTCTTATTGTTAAATACCGTATCGGAGGCGGTGGCATATTCTGATGTCGGTACGATTACCTCTTCTGAGTATGCTATCTCTTCGGTTGGGGTGTTGTAGATGAAGTCGTTGTTGGTGTCGTCTATCGAGTAGATTCGGTATCTGCCGGGAGCGAGACCTTCGATTGAGAATCGTCCTCTATCATCGGTTTTGGTTACCCTGTCAAATCTGCGTGAGAATATCAGCGTATCCGTTGCAGAGGGTTTATATACAGAGTCGGCTATTTCATCGGGTATGCGGAATACTCCTACGAGCCGGGTTTGTCTCGGTTCGAGATCTGCGGCGGAGACTACTATACCGGCTATGCGTAGTGAGTCGGTAGCGGCTCCGGTAGAAAATGTATATGAGAAATTTTCGAGCGGGTTTGATTCGTTATTATCCTCGATTGCACTGCCGAAATTAATGGTATACGTTGTATTTGAGGCGAGGGTATCCTGGAAGTTTACTGTCACACGTCGTCCCTGCGAGGATACGCGCGGTATCTGGGCAGAAGGGGGTGAGACGGTCACTTTTGAGAATGCATCTTTCACATTGACTATTTCGTCAAAATCAATATTTATCCTACCTATATTTACCGGCACATTGGTACTCCCCGGAGCGGGGTTACCCTTTACAAAGCGTGGCGGTTGCTCATCGCGCGGCCCACCGGAGGGATTACCTATCGATGCACAACCGATAGCCCCCGCCATGATACCTACGAGAATCAAATATTGTAAACAATTGGATAGTCTGAACTTCATATCACAAAATTAATAAAATTTTTAAACAGTGATCTCATTATTAATCGAGCAGGAATTAAATTATTAATCGAGTAGGAGGTAAACACTATTCATAGGTGTTTATCTCATACTTTCGTGTTTACGGACCTCTCACACCACCACACGTGCCGTTCGGCATACAGCAGTTCTTATTGCTGTATTTTTGCGAAACTCAACGGAACACGTCGCCTCGCGGATGGTATCGTAACCTATCTGGCGTTAGCCGCCTGCAGAGCAGGCATTCAGCATAGGCACGTATCAATCAAGGACGTAAGGCCTTGATTGGTGCGTGTATTCGCGTCGCCCCACCACACATAAACGTGCCGCGTTAGCGGTACTTCTTACAACGGGGATGATGTTTACGAAGTGTTTACGGGTTGTATGCGGGGCGTTGAAGTACCGCTAACGCGGCACATTTATCGAGGGTGGTATGAGAGTACACGCACCAGCAAAAATCAAAGATTTTTGCTGATACGTGCCTATGCTGAAATCCCGCTACGCGGGATGATGCACCACAATATATGTTTCGGGTATTATTTTATCACTTTAACGGACTTTTGTACTTTATACTCTATTACTATTTACTTTTTAAATATCGTTTAATTTTCATTACTTCTTATCTACACACTTTTTAAACGATTTTAGTCACCACCCCCAAGATCCTCGCACTTACTCTTATTCTCACAAATTTATTAACGCTGAGGTTCATCTTTACTGCTCTTTCTGCCTTGTTCTTCATTCATATTTCAAAACTACGTACCTTGATTTAAGACAAAAATCATTGAAAATATGTCTCCTCAGCGTTAACAAAAAAAAAATAAAACTGGGGTTTAACCCTTGCTCATAATGAAATATTTCAAATTTTTATGATAAGTATCAATCTTATATCCATCACCCTTAAGTTCCTGATAATATCCATTATACATTCCATTCCAACCCCAATTACAATGGTAGTAAATCTTATTATAGGAATATGATGACACTTCTTCCCATGCGTAACTATATTTATATTTTCGCCATTTTATAGCAAGATATTCATGGTAACGGTAACCATCTATCATCCAAAGATGAGTCCCATCATCATTGGTGCCACACATAATCATGAGTGCATTTTCAGATACAGCGCGACCACAACAAGATTTATAATCCGCTATATCCGTAACATTGAATCCTAATCCTTTCAACGTTGCGTGTGTTTTGGAAAACGGTGTCGACGTTCCATCGGATTTGGAATAATCACTATTAGACCTATGACCTAATTCTCTCATTAGACAACCAATTGCAAGCCAATCTGATTTTTTGCAACCATGACTATCCAGACTTGAGGTTTCAGACCAGGTTCCATAATCTCCCGGATTTGAGGAATAATAGTCTTGGGAAGTGTGCTTCTTAATACTTTTCCAATTCAGATTGACCGAGGTAGCCGGCTTATCGGGAAATGATAAGGACAGTTGTTTAGGATATTCAAAATGACTCATAGCCATAGCGATACCTGTATTTGAACAGCCGGCAATTCCATTAGGGCAAAAAGATCCGTAAATACCTTGTTGACCCCATTCGACTTTGATTTGAGGTAACACTGTGTCATTTCTTTCTGTCACATCGGTTTTGTATTCATACAGTGATGGATCGGGATTTATCCCAATTTTTGATTCTGACATACCATCGATTTCTATATCGCTGAGATATTGCTTTGCACTTTCAAGATACTCCTCAAATCCACTTATCTTTGAAGTAGAATTGGGTAAATACGTTCCTTGTTCAGCATATACCAGAATAGGTGAATTTATACGTTTGTGAGATATTATTGCAAAGCCTTCCGCATTTTTATAATTAATAACATACATCAATGTATCGGCAGCACTACGCGTTGTAGAAGCAATAATCAGTTCTATTTTACTCTTGTCTACACTTTTATAAGAACCTGAACGTGTTGAATAATCCGAAAATTGCATTGGCGCAGTATTTGCAAGTGCAATGGCTTCTTCTAGTCCAATAACCAATTCATCACCTTTGCTGTCACCACAAATGATATCCTTTTCCTTTTCACATGCAACCAATAATATTGCAAAGACCAATAAATAAAAAATTTTTTTCATACGACTTAGATTTGAAATTAATAATTATATCACCGCTAAGTTAAGAATAATTTACAATATTTGCAAGAAAAATTATTTTTTTGTTTAAATATTTTAAAATTTACAATAAAATTAACATAAATATAACCGAATTTTTTTTTACATTCTGAAAGAATATCAATAAAAGAGGCGGTGTCGTAGGGTTACGACACCGCCTCGGGTATTTGTTAATCTATGGGTTAGATTATTCTTTGCATTTTGCTGCGATAAAGTGACGGTTCATGCGGCCGATGTTGTAGAGTTTGATGTTTTTCGGACATTCTGCTGAGCAAGCACCGGTGTTGGTGCAGTTGCCGAAGCCGAGTTCGTCCATCTTGGCTACCATAGCGCGCACACGACGGTCTTTCTCTACCTCACCTTGCGGGAGCAACGCGAGTTGACTTACCTTGGCTGATACGAAGAGCATCGCCGAACCGTTTTTGCAGGCTGCTACACAAGCACCGCAACCGATACATGATGCCGAGTCCATAGCCTCGTCAGCGTTTACCTTGGAGATGGGGAGGTCATTTGCATCCTGAGCACCACCGCAATTGAATGATACGTAACCACCTGCCTGCTGAATCTTGTCAAAGGCATTACGGTCTACCATAAGGTCTTTGATTACGGGGAATGCAGCCGAACGCCAGGGTTCTACAGTGATAGTCTCACCGTTTTTGAATCGACGCATATACAACTGGCAAGTTGTAGCACCGGTAGCGGGCCCGTGAGGGTGACCGTTGATATAGAGTGAACACATACCGCAGATACCTTCGCGACAGTCGTGGTCAAATACGATCGGCTCTTCGTGATTCTCTACGAGCATCTCGTTAAGGATGTCGAGTGTCTCGAGAAAAGATGTGTCAGGGGTAGTCTCGACATTCATATAAGTCTTAAACTCACCCTTTTCTCTCGGTCCGGCCTGACGCCAGACTTTGAGGTTGACTTTCATTATGTTTTCTTCCATTTTTTCTTAAAATCTATGAATTTATGACTTATAGTTACGAGTCTGTACCTTGATTGCTTCGTAATGCAGGGGCTCTTTGATGAGTTCGGGGGCCTTGTTGTCTGATCCCTGATAATCCCAGCAACTTACATAGAAGCAGTTTTCATCATCACGCTTGGCCTCACCCTCTTCAGTCTGATATTCTTCGCGGAAGTGACCGCCGCAAGATTCGTTACGGCTGAGAGCATCGTATGCCACGAGTTGACCCATAGTGATGAAGTCGTTGAGACGGAATGCTTTGTCAAGTTCGATATTCATACCTTCGGCAGAGCCGGGGATATAAAGTTGAGTATCAAATACTTTGCGCAATTCCTTGATTTTCTCGATTGCTTCTTCGAGGCTTTCTTTAGTACGCGCCATACCTACATTATCCCACATGATGTGGCCGAGTTCCTTATGTATTGAGTCTACAGTGCGGTTACCCTGAATGCTCATAAGGCGATCCATCTTCTCCTGACAAGCCTTTTCGGCTGCTTCAAATTCCGGAAGATCGGTTGAGAAGCGTGGCACTGAAATCTGGTCTGAGAGATAGTTCTGTATAGTATAGGGGAGTACGAAGTAACCGTCGGCGAGACCCTGCATGAGGGCAGATGCACCGAGGCGGTTAGCACCGTGGTCTGAGAAGTTACACTCACCGATTGCGAAGAGACCCTTGATTGAAGTCTGGAGTTCGTAATCTACCCAGATACCACCCATAGTGTAGTGGATAGCGGGGAAAATCATCATCGGATTGTAGTATTTGATACCATCTTTCTCACATGCGAGTTCACCGGGGTTTACATCGGTGATCTCTTCATACATGTCAAAGAGGTTACCGTAGCGCTGACGCACTACATCAAGACCGAGACGGTTGATAGCCTCCGAGAAGTCGAGGAATACTGCAAGGCCGGTATTGTTGACACCATAACCTTTGTCACAACGCTCTTTGGCAGCACGTGATGCCACGTCGCGGGGTACAAGGTTACCGAATGCCGGATAACGGCGTTCGAGATAGTAGTCGCGTTCATCTTCGGGTATATCCGAACCCTTGATTGCACCGCTCTGGAGTTTCTTGGCGTCCTCAATGTTTTTGGGTACCCAGATTCTACCGTCGTTACGGAGTGACTCTGACATAAGAGTCAGTTTTGACTGCTTGTCGCCGTGTACGGGGATACAGGTGGGGTGAATCTGCACAAACGCGGGGTTTGCAAAGTAAGCACCTTTACGATAGCAAGCCATAGCAGCCGATACGTTACAACCCATAGCGTTGGTAGAGAGGAAGTAAGTGTTGCCGTAACCACCGGTAGCGATTACCACGGCGTGAGCGGCGAAACGCTCGAACTTACCTGTCACAAGATTCTTGGCGATGATACCGCGTGCGCGTTCTACACCATCTTTATCTTTTACAAGTACTACATCGTGCATCTCGTAGCGGTTGTAACTCTTAACCTTGCCGAGTTGGATCTGACGGTTGAGCGATGAGTAAGCACCGAGCAGGAGTTGCTGACCGGTCTGACCTTTAGCATAGAATGTACGCGATACCTGCGCACCGCCGAATGAACGGTTTGCGAGCAGACCGCCGTATTCGCGGGCGAAAGGTACACCCTGAGCCACACACTGGTCGATGATATTATTTGATACCTCGGCGAGACGATATACATTTGCTTCGCGAGCACGGTAGTCACCACCCTTTACGGTATCATAAAAGAGACGATATACAGAGTCACCGTCGTTCTGGTAATTCTTGGCTGCATTGATACCACCCTGTGCTGCGATAGAGTGAGCGCGGCGCGGTGAGTCCTGAATGCAGAAGTTAAGCACGTTAAAACCGAGTTCGCCTAAAGTAGAGGCCGCCGATGCACCTGCCAGACCGGTACCTACCACGATGATATCAAGTTTACGCTTGTTGGCGGGGTTTACGAGTTTCTGATGTGCCTTATAGTTGGTCCATTTCTCAGCGATAGGACCCTCCGGGATCTTGGAATCTGCCGGATTCATTGTTTTAATATTCAATTCTGTAGTTGCCATATCTGCCGGAAATTATTAATTGTTGTCGTTGGGCTGAGCCTGTGCTGCGGGCTGGGGTACACCCGGCATTACGGGAGTATCGACAGCATCGGCTGATTCGAGATAGTCAAAGAATTCTACTTTCTTCTCAAGGAATTCCACCATCTGGGGGAAGTTGGGTTCGTTGGCGAAGTATGCCTGGGCCTGAGGATTCTGCATCTGCTGGAGTTGACCCTTCACCATCTGAGACACCTGCTCGTAGGGAGCCTGTGAGAGAGCCTGTACGGCACCGGGACCGAAATCTTTCTCAAATTCGGGCACGATCATATCCTTGTACTGCTCGCGAAGTTCTGCGTTTGTCTTGTAGAAATCCTGATTTGCACGCACTGTAAATACTACTGCCTCTGCGATAAAGAGTGCTATCACAATGCTTACCCACCATGCGCCGATACATTTGAGACGGGGTATCCATACTGTGCTGTCCCAACCCACTGACTGGAACATTGACCAGAAACCATGATTGAGGTGAAACCAGAGAGCGATAAAGCCGATAAGGTATACCACCAGTGTCCAGGGTGTTGAGAAGGCTTCCTGCAGGAAGAGGGTACCTGCGGTAGCGGGGATTGCTGTTTCCTCACCGAGGATCTCTACCAACTGCATCTTGGCCCAGAATTGGATAAGGTGCACTACGAGAAATGCGAGAATCACAATACCGAGCACAAGCATGTTTTGCGATGACCATTCCACACTCTTGGGGCGATGGCTGATCGCATAGCGCTCACTGCCGCGTGCCTTACGGTTCTGTACGGTCAGCATTACAGCATAGATGATGTGTACTACGATAAACGCTGCCAATCCGGCAGATGCCGCGAGGGCATACCAGTTGGCTCCGAGAAACATACATACAGAGTTGTATGCCACGGGCCAGATGATGGCCACAGCGTTCATCAAACAGTGAAATGTCACGAATAGGACGAGCACGGCACCTGTAATGGCCATGATAAATTTACGCCCTACTGAAGAGTTTGATAACCACATAGCAGTTCTGAAAATTTTAAGTATATTATTGTTTATTTGTGTTAAATATAAGCCCATTTACGGGGTATCTGCAAAATTATTATAATTCCGCCACACCACAAAATTATTTTACCAAAATCTTTTGGCTCCGGCACATAAAATTTGCCCGTATCGGCTTGGGGCTGATACGGGCTGTAGTTGTGCCGGCGCTTGGCCGGTTTGTTTTTTGGGATATTCTATTAGAGGATTACCTTTGTGGCTTTGCCGTTCTGAACACGGATATAGAGACCGCGCTCGGGATTGGCTACACGGATACCCTGGATTGTGTAGTATTCTGCAGGTGCATCTGCTGCTTCCACACCCTCTACTGCTACACTTGAAAGTACATCACCTACGGTGTATGCTACAGTCTCGTTAAGCACATTCCATGCGAATGGAGCGAAGAATCTGATTGCCAGTTTGTCACCTTTGGCGTATGTGGTGGTTGTAGTGGCTGTAAGTCTGCCGTCTTCGCTGTTTACGGGTGCGAGTTCGGTGTTGTCTACATATACATTACCGTTTACGATACCTATCGGCGCTCCGTCAGACCATACATAATTATAGTTGATGGTCAGGGTATTATCTTCATTATAAACGATAGAGTAGTTGATAGTGAAGGGGTATTCTTTGGTTTCTTGAGTGTCGGGATTAGTCTGAGTAGCCACTGATATTACGCTACCTTCATATACTTCGCCTGATCCGGGTGTGGGGGGAACTTCTTCTTTCTTGTAGAAGTAGAGGTTTGCAACATAACCGATGGTGGTGCCGTTGCCCTGAACAAACTTAACCTGGAAGATGTCGCTCATATTGACATTATCCCAGAATGACAGTTTTACGTCGTATGAGTTCCAGGTCTCTTTTTCCACCACCGGTGCTACGTATGATTTTTCTGCACCCGGGCTGATGGGAGTGAATCCGAATGCCACACCGTTGGGAGTCCAGTAATCTACGTGCATATAGTTACATTCCGATACGTTCAGATTGAAGCCATCGAGACCCTGATAGTTGAAGTTTTCGAGTTTGATTACGGGTGAGCCGTCGATCTCCATATTGGTAGCGAGTGTACTCTGACCCCAGTTGGGGAACCCGAATGTTCCGGCTGCCGGATAGATTGACACCAATGAGATTACATCAGCCTGTGCCGCATTGGGAGCGGGAACTGTGGTGGGAGCGGGCCAGATCACTTCAGCGGGTGCCTGCCATGTCTCATCGATGTTTGAGTAGTATACATTCTTCAGATCGAGTTTTGATGTTGTGTTGGCGTTGTCAAATACCATACCTAATACAAAACCGAAACCTGTGCCTTTGCCATCTTTCCATGCAGCGGATACTGCGGGAAATGCTTCTGCTACATTGATGCTGGTAGTAACATAGTCGCCGGCTTCTGCTGAGGCGAAAAGCACGTAGTCTTGCTCTATGTTTGTGCCGTTTTCATTTGCGTTGTTGGCAGTTACGCGGAGAGTACATTTCGCACCGGGGTCTCCTTGATATTTCCATTCGATGTTGAGGGTTGAGTTCCAGAGCGGACCGGTAGCCCATTTTGCTGTCGGACCGGTGATAAGACCCATCGAACCGGTAGTGTTTTCTGCTCCGATACCGAATTGAAAAGCACCGTCTACTGTATTCCAGTTGCAGTTATACCAACCGTTGGCGTCAATACCGGCACCGAGCACACCGTCAGCAACCACTTTGTAGTCGGCTGCATACGCTCCCATCGCCATTGTGGCGGCGAGCGCTGTTAGGATAAGTTTTTTCATTGTATTGTTATTTGTAGAAATTTTGGATAGAGCATTCTCTCTCCACCCGATTGAGTTAATAAATTTGTCGCATTTAAAATCAGCAAAATTCGCCTTAACTGCCACAAATTTAATAACATTTTTTTAATAAACAAAATATTTTTTAATCTCTTTTCCAAACTTTTTTCAACCCTTTCATATCCGGCGGCTGGTGTAGGCGGATATTACAGCGTGTGGAGGTAGTCTGAGAGAATTATGTCGCGGGGGAGATTCATCTTTTTGCGAAGCCGGTAGCGCGTCATCTCCACACTCCTGAAGGAGTTGTTGACAAGCGGTGCGATCTCCTTGCTCGACAGTCCCATCCTGATATAACAGCAGATACGTATATCCGATGATGTCAGTTCGGGATGCAATGTGCGCAATCTGCGTGTATAGTCCTGATATACTATATCAAAATTCTCGGTAAAGGCTTTCCAGTCATCATCATGACTTATGTTCTCACTTATCGATTTGCGTATCTCTCTCAATGATTTATGCAGATCGGGACGCAGTTCTTTCAATTCTTTATCTTCCTGCAGTTTGGCTATCTTGGCCGATATTTCGGTCAGTATCTCGTTTTTGCGGATAAGGTTCATCGTGGTGTTGCCCAACTCGCTCGATTTGTGCTTTATATCATGCTCTAATTTTTCTGATTTCAACACGGCTATCTCGTGGTCTTTGAGCAGTGTCTCGCGCTCTTGATTCCTGATTACCTCCGAGAGTTCGTTCTCTTTTTTCAACTGCGCATTGCGCTCGGCATTCTTTTTCCACTTGCGTACCCTACCTATCAGCCATATTATAAACAGGATTATTATGATAACGTATATCATATATGCCCATATCGTGCGATACCAGGGCGGGAGTACAGTAAAGGCGTATGAGGTCTCGGTCATCACTCCGGTGTCGGGATGCCGGGTGCGGATCCGGAATGTGTATTTACCTTCGCGCAGGTTGCCGAAATTGCGCCCGGTTTCCAAGCCGAAGGGGGTCCACTCTTCGTCATACCCTTCGAGCAGTGTGGAGTATTCCAAACCTTTGTCTGATGTGTAATCGGTACATGTATATTCTATCCTGATATTCTTATGCTCTGCACCAAACCGGAGGTGGGGATTGGTAGTGTCTCTTGTGGTAGGGGTATATATAAGGGAGTCTCCTACATATACGGCTGACACAAATGTCGGGGCTTCTTTTTTCACACCTCTGCGCGATTGCATATCCAGACTCTTGAATCCTTCCTGACACGATATTATCACCTCGCGGGGTGAGATGTAGTTGATGTGTTCGAATCCGGGTATCAACTGGTCGCTGAGTGAAATAAAGGTGGTGCTGTCTGAAGTCCACTCTCCGGAGGCATCGGTATAAACCACCGAAAATTCGCGGGGACTGATCTTGACAAGTTTCCCGTCGGGCAGAGCATGAAGATGTCCTGACCTGCCGGTCATGAAGCATGTGGATAATTTAGTATCCGGCACCGGTTTGCCGGTCGCTGCATCATAGCGGTATATACCGTTTTCTGACGAGATGTATACTTTGCCGTCGATCTCTACGGCTGAGTTATTATTGTTGGTGGGGAGTCCGGAACGTGAGTCAAACAGTTCTATCTTCGAGAATTTCCGTGCATCGGGTGTAAGCGTGAGTCGGAACACCCCTTTTTTCCAGTGATCTTTCCAGATAGCACCGTCGCGCGACTGGAAAAAAGACCCTCCTATATCATCGTAACCGGCTACGGCACCGGCATCCACCCATTCGCTGCCTGACTTGACTATTTTATGAAATTTCGAGTAGGTGCTTACAAGCGCCTCCCCTTCCCTCCCTCTGAGTGGCACGCCTTTATACCCCCCTTCGAGCCCGTCGATTTTGCGGAATACTCCCCCGCTCAGATAGAAGATTCCGGCATCGGCAAATACAAATAGAGTACCATCTATATTTTCCAGTCCCCATATCTGGCCGTTTATCTCCTTACGGAGTGCGGCGGCAGAGTAGTTTTCGGCTTCGGCGGGGCGCGAATACAGACCTTGGTTGGTACCTAAATATAAGCGGTCACCATATAGTTTGGATGCATATCCCGCACCTATTTCATCAAGGTGGGATAGCAGTGCGCTGATGGGTGAGTTATATATGGCGTAATCGATACCGTTGTCGAGCATAAGCCATAGATTTCCGGCTTTGTCAAAGGCCGCCGAAAGTACGGTATTGTTCTGCATACCGTTGTGGCGGTTTATATATTGTATCTCGTCGGAGGCTAAATCTATAGATACGGCACCGTTGTCGACTGTGCCGAATACATATACTGACCCCCGCGAGGTAGCGCAGAAGATCTGACTGCTCTTCAGGATGTTGTCGGCGCGTGTTGGGAGCGGTCTGACGGTTGCACCGTCATAGATGTAGAGACCGTCGTTTGCAGTGGCGATAAGTACCGATCTGCGGTCGGTATATGGTAGCAGAGCCGTGATTTTCTTACCTGTCATAACATCGGTACCGGGGAGAGGCTCTGTCCGCGAACCGTTGAATCTGAGCACCTTGCCCGATTGCAGGGCGACATAGAGGATGCCGTTGATATAGGCGGTGCGCGATATTCGCTCTTCGATGGGAAATGCCACCACCGATTTGCCGTCATACCTGTATAGGGCATAGTCACCCTGAAACCATACCCGCCTGTTGACCCGCATAATATTCCAGATTTCGGTAAAGTCGCGATCGGCTTCGGGCAATAGGGGTGCCAGCGATTTATAATGCAGTTGGCCGGTTATGGAGTCGGGGGCGAAATATCCGAATTCGTTGGTGGCTCCGGCATACAGATAACCGGTAGCGGGGTCGAGCGAGAGGGTGCGGATTGTTGTGGAGTTGGGGAGCACATGAAGATCCCATCGCGAACCGTCATACGCCAGCAGACCCAGAGTATTGCCGAAATATACGCGACCCAATGAGTCTTGCTCCACACACCAGTTTTGAGTACCTGCATCGTAATAACCGCGCTTGAAGTTTCTGACGGGCATATAGGCACCTCGCGATACCGTACTCAGCATTGCCGGCATCAGCAAAATTATGATTATTAATGACAGGTATATCGGAATATTTCTTTTCATCACTGCAAATCTCTAAAAAAAATGCGAATTGAGTCGGTTGTGAATATATGTTATAAAACATATAAATTATAAAACATTAATATAATGTAAGTTAATTTTTGGATGTAGAGGTGTTGTAGGGGTTATTTTTGATGTTTGTAGGGTTATTTATGAGGTAAAAAATTTGGAAAATAGAATTTGTACTCATAATTTTGCGACATCAAATCATGCGGACTGCCGCAAGCGAATCATAAAATTAAATTAATAATCTTACTAACCACACGGATTTTCCGAAACGTCGGTTTGCCTTTGAAAGTCTCATCGAAAAACTCACCCGAGGGAATTCCGTTAAAATGTACTCACATGAGTAGAATTCTTACCTCATTATTATTAGCGGTAATCGGCCTGACAGCATTCGGGCGCGATTACAACCTGACAGGCGTAGTCACTTCACAAGAAGATGGCGAACCACTCATTGGCGCTACTGTCAGAGTTAAGGGTGACGCGGCGCGTGCCACTGTCACCGATATCGATGGCAATTATAATATAAGCGTAGATAAGGGCGACGTTCTCGTCTTCTCTTATGTCGGCTATACCACCATCGACCGCAAAGTTACCGGCGGAGCGGCTCTGAATGTAGAGATGTCTACCGATAATGTCACTTTTGATGACCTGGTGGTTATCGGTTACGGTTCGGTTAAGAAGTCGGACCTTACCGGTGCGGTCAGCAGTATTGACAGCGATAAACTCACCAAGACCCCTGCGGCTTCTTTGTCTAACGCTCTCCAGGGTCAGGTGGCCGGTGTATCTGTAAATTCTCTTACAGGTCGTCCGGGTGCAGGTGCCGAGGTGCGTATCCGCGGTGTCGGTTCTATCAACGGTGCTTCTCCTATTTATGTAGTCGACGGCGTTATCGCTGATGACATCGATTTCCTTTCGCCTAATGATATCGAACATATCGAGGTGCTTAAGGATGCTTCGGCTACCGCTATTTACGGTGCGCGCGGTGCTAACGGTGTTATCATCGTCACTACCCGCTCGGGCTCTTTTAACCGTCCTACCTCTATCACCCTTAATGCTTATTTCGGTCTGCAACAGCGCTGGAAGAAACTCGACGTGATGAATGCCAAGGAGTTTGCCGATGCATACGTTGCGATCAACGGTAACGCTTCGGCTAAGAAGATATATGCCGAGCAGGGCTTCAATCAGTGGCTCTCTCTTTACGAGGGTGTGAGAAACTCTGATTATTACCCCGTAGTTTATGACCCTGAGAAGAATCCCGATGGCTTTGACTATTCTGCAGTAGATACCGATTGGCAGGATGAGGTGTTCCGCACCGGTAAGATTCAGAATTACCACCTCGCTATCGATGGCGGCGGCGATAAGTTTACTTACGCTATGTCGGGCAGTTGGTTCCAGCAGGATGGTATCATCATCGGTTCTAACTACAGCCGTTTTACCGGTCGTCTCAACACTACTTTCAAGGCTTTCCCCTGGTTGAAGATTGGCGAAAACATCAGTTTTACAGCCTCTGTGGCAAAAAATGCTTACGAGAGCGGTGATAACTCGGAGAGCGCTGGCGCCAGCATCCTCTCGGCTGCTTTCGCTATGGCTCCCTGGGACCCCACTCAT
>CAMWNR010000045.1 GCA_947175665.1 uncultured Porphyromonadaceae bacterium | reverse complement strand
TTATCTCAAAAATCTTTAAGTTTTATTTGCACATTAATTTTAATTACTTACTTATCTATATTAATTTTTTCGAGGGCGTGGCGAATTACAGAGCGGGGAGCGCCCACATTCATACGCATAAACCCTTCGCCACCGGGGCCGAACATTTCACCGTCGTTGAGAGCGAGTCCGCAACGATTTTCGAAGAAATCTATCAACTGTTCATGATTTAACCCCAAACCCCGGCAGTCAAGCCATACCAGGAAACTTGCATCAGGCTTCAGAGCCTTTATACCGGGGAGATTTTGCTCGCAGTAATCCACTACAAAATCTATATTATCTTCTACATATTCAAGCATTTGCTTACGCCACTCATCTCCATGCGTATATGCGGCAATAGTAGCGATCGGTGCAAACAGTGTAGGGTCATTGATTTCGTTGGCAGCAAGAAATGTGTAAAATCTGCGACGCAATGAGTCATCAGCCACTATAGCATAACTGGTAACTATTCCGGCCATATTGAAGGTTTTGGAGGGGGCGGCAAACGTGATACCGCATTTACGGGCCGCATCGCTCACACTATAAAAAGGTATGTGCTTCTTACCCCTGAGCATCATCTCGGAGTGGATCTCATCTGAGATCACAATAATGTCTCTCTCCACACAGAACTCCGCCAGCCGTGCCAATGTATCCTTATCCCATGCTATGCCGGCCGGATTATGAGGGTTGGAGAGTATCAGCATACGGCATTTATCATCGGCCACCTCGGCAAGATTCTCAAAATCTATCTCATAACGCCCATCCGGCAATCTGCGCAGGGGGTTAAACACCACCCGGCGACCATTATATTGAGGCACCAGACGGAAAGGGTGATATACCGGGGGCATGATGATGACCTTTTCATCATCCTTGACAAAGCAATTGATAGCCATACCTATACCCCTCACGATACCCGGTATAAAGGTAATCCACTCAGCAGGCACATCGACACCATGCAGATTTTTAAGCCATTGCCGGATAGAAGTAAAATACTCATTCGGTATCATGGTATATCCAAACACCGGATGGTCGAGCCGCTTACGCAACGCTTCGATTATAAAATCAGGAGTGGCGAAATCCATATCAGCCACCCAGACCGGGAGGAGGTCAGGATTGCCATAACGCTCCTGCAGGCCATCCCACTTCAAGGCACCGGTGCCTCTTCTCTCTATTATTTCATCAAAATTGTATCTCATAATTATAGGCTGTGACAATGCGCAGACTGGATTCGGGATTATGTATAAGCCACTGCTATGAGACAGCGGTATCGATAGCGTGATTAAGATCAGCGAGGAGATCATCTACATCCTCGAGCCCCACGCTTAATCGGATCAGTCGTTCGCTGACATCCATCTGCGCTCTGGTATCCCGGTCGATAGTACCGAAAATAGTAGAATGAGGATGTATGGCGAGGGTTTTGTTGTCAAAAAGATTAGTAGCGCGTCTCACGAGTTGCAACGCATCTATAAAGCGGAAACAAGCCTCCTCGGTAGGGAGTGAGATGGTAAGCATCGCACTATATCGGCCCCCAAATTGATCACGACACAACTCATGATAAGGATTATCAGGGAGACCGGGATAATTTACTTCGACATCACCCCTCTGTGAAAGTTCGAGAGCGATATTGAGTGCATTCGCCTCCTGCACACTATATCGTGCATCGAGTGTTTCCAGACCGAGGGTTTGCATATAAGCGGCATGCGGAGTCATATAGCCACCGAGATTCATCAGCAGATCCTTGCAAAGTGCATCGGCAAACCCCGGCACAGTACCATAATCGATAACTATACCCCCCAGCGACGTGGCGCCACCGCTGAGATACTTTGTAGAAGAAAGCACCTCAATATCTATGCCGAGACCACGTGAATCCACGTAAGTAAAAGGTATCATAGTGGTATCGGCGATAAGAGCGGCACCGACTGAATGGGCAAGTTGCGACAGAACCCTCAGGTCTGCCACCTCCATCTGAGGATTGGTAATGGTTTCCAGATAAATGCAGCATGTATTATCGGTCAGAGCCTCCTGAACCTCAGAGGGGTTGGTAAGGTCTACAAGTACAGTCTCCACACCGAAGCGTTTAAGGGTACGCGTCAGGAGCAGATAGGTGTTGCCAAACAAATGCTTGGAAGTCACAATTCTCTTACCGGCGGATGCAACCGCCATAATAGCGGCCGAAATAGCAGCCATGCCGGAATTAAAAGCCACCACCTCATGCGCACCGGTAAGAGAGCGGATCACACGCTCCAGGTGTATGACAGTGGGATTGGTAACACGCGAATAATCCGGATCATCGCTCACCTGAGTAAACGAATCGATCATAGCCTGATGATCAGGAAACTCATAAGCACAGCAATGATATACAGGCATAGCCAGCGCACCGTAAGCATCCTTGCGCGGCATAGAAGTATGGATAGCCTTGGTCTGAAATTTCATCTTAAATTAGAGCGACGTCAGTTTTTTATACCTCGAAATGATTCAAATCACTTCTAAGAAAGTAAATATTGACAACAAAATTACTAAAAATTATCTTTTTATCCAATTATTTATTATCTTTGCGGAATATAGTACCCCGTTGAGGGTAAGAAATATTAACAGTAATCTTTTAAATTATTTTTCAACCGGTCTGAAAATGACCTCTTATTAAAAAAATTAACACTTTGGCTTCGGCCTCTTCGGCAGTGATGCGCGGAGACCGCCGGAAACTAAAATTAAATTTATTATGGACTCAGAAAAGAAACCTAAAAGACCTCGTATCGGCGCCTTAAATACAGCCATGGATTCGATGGATTCTGAAAACCGCTATCGCACACCCCAATCCGACAATTCAGAAACTCCCGCTGGTTCTCAGGAAGCATCTGCATATCAGCGTCCGGAGACCCCCTATCAACCTTATCAGCGTCGTGAAGGTGGGTATCAACCTTATCAACGCCCCAACAACGGGTATCAACCCCGCCAGAACAACGGGTATCAGCCGCGTCAGAACGGGTATCAGCAGAATGGATATCAGCGTCAGAACAATGGCTACCAACCCCGTCAGAATAATTATAATCAGCAGAACAATGATATGCAGGGCGGCTATCAACCCCGTCAGAACAACGGCTATCAACCCCGCCAGAACAACGGGTATCAGCCGCGTCAGAACAACGGTTATCAGCAACGTCCCGGCAACGGCTACCAGCCACGTCAGAACAACGGGTTCCGTCCCGGTCCTCAGCGTAACGGTTACCAACAGCGTCCCGGCAACGGATATAACCAGAACCGTCAGCAAGGTGGCTACAACCGCAACAACCAGAATAACCCCCAGGGCCGCATGTTTACACCGCGTCCCAAACAGATAGATTATATCATCGATGATATCGATCCGAATGCAGAAATCCGTCTCAACAAATTTATGGCAAACGCAGGTATATGCTCACGCCGTGAAGCCGACGAATACATCGCAGCCGGAAAGGTAAAAGTAAATGGCGAAGTAGTAACAGAACTTGGTGTGAAAATCACCGGCAGCGACATCGTGGAGTATGATGATAAAGTGGTAACTCCCGAGCGTAAATGCTACGTACTTCTCAACAAACCCAAAGATTGCGTAACTACAAGCGATGACCCCAACGGTCGCCTCACAGTACTTGACCTCGTTAAGAACGCCTGCAAGGAACGCATCTACCCCGTAGGTCGTCTTGACCGCAACACTACCGGTGTGCTCCTGCTCACCAACGACGGTGACCTCGCCTCCAAACTTACACATCCCAAGTTTGTGAAGAAGAAAATATATCACGTCTGGACCGATAAGGACATCAGCGAAGAGGATATGCAGAGAATAGCCGACGGCATCGAACTCGAAGATGGAGAGATCCATGCTGATGCTATCAGTTATGTAAGCGAGACCGACCGCAACCAGGCCGGCATCGAGATCCACAGCGGCCGCAACCGTATCGTACGCCGCATATTCGAGCACCTCGGTTACCGTGTCACAAAACTTGACCGCGTATACTTCGCCGGACTCACCAAGAAGAATCTGCCCCGTGGTCGCTGGCGTTACCTCACTCAGGAGGAGGTTAACTTCCTGCGCATGGGTTCATTTGAGTAATCTTTAAGATTTATCGGCCTGAATACGCCTGTATATCAGGCCGATAAATCAAAATAAATAGTAATTATTATGCAAGACATACGTCGTACACTTATCTCAAAATTATTTGCCGCTCCGCAAGAGTATATCGGCAAAGAGGTAGACGTCAAAGGGTGGGTTCGCTCCCGCCGCGGTAATAAATATGTACAATTTGTAGCACTTAACGATGGCTCTACCATCAAGTCACTGCAGATTGTATTTGATCTTAACAAATTTTCTGACGAAGATCTCAAGGGTGTGACTACCGGCAGTTCTATCCATGTGCAAGGTGTGCTGGTAGAATCACAGGGTAAAGGTCAGAGCATTGAGATTCAGGCCAACGCCATACAACTCTATGGCACAGCAGACCCGGAGACCTATCCCTTGCAGAAAAAGGGTCATTCACTCGAATTCCTGCGCGAGAAAGCGCATCTGCGTCCGCGCACCAATTACTTCTCGGCCGTACTGCGTATACGCCACGCATTAGCGTATGCAATACATAAATTCTTTAACGACAAGGGTTTCTACTATTTCCACACTCCGCTCATCACAGCCTCTGACTGCGAAGGTGCCGGTGCTCAGTTTCAGGTCACCACACTTCCGCTTTCTGACCTCCCTGTAAATGAAGAGGGTAAGGTTGACTATAGCAAGGACTTCTTCGGAAAGATGGCTTCTCTTACAGTATCCGGCCAACTCGAAGGGGAACTCGGTGCTACAGCATTGGGATGTATCTACACGTTCGGTCCTACCTTCCGTGCGGAAAATTCCAATACTCCGCGTCATCTGTCAGAGTTCTGGATGATCGAACCCGAAATGGCCTTTTACGAGATCGAAGATAACATGGATCTCGCCGAAGAGTTTATCAAGTACTGTATATCATACGCGCTCGAGCACTGCAAAGACGACATCGAATTTCTTGCCGAGCACTTTGACAAGGAATTACCTGAGCGCCTGAAGTTTGTAGTGGAAAATGACTTTGTACGTCTCCCCTATACCGAAGGTGTACGTATTCTCGAAGAGAGCGGTAAGAAATTTGAATTCCCCGTATACTGGGGTGTCGACCTCGCCTCAGAGCATGAGAGATACCTGGTAGAGGAGCACTTCAAGAAGCCCGTTATCCTTACTGACTATCCCAAGGAAATCAAAGCATTCTATATGAAACTCAACGAGGATGGCAAGACCGTACGCGCTATGGACGTACTCTTCCCCAAAATCGGTGAGATTATCGGCGGTTCGCAGCGTGAAGAAGACTTCGACAAACTCAACAACCGCATCAACGAGATGGGACTCGAAGGTATGGAGTGGTATCTTGACACACGCCGATTCGGTAGCGTTCCGCACTCAGGATTCGGACTCGGTTTCGAGCGCCTTGTACTCTTCGTGACAGGTATGCAGAATATCCGCGATGTCATCCCCTTCCCGCGTTATCCCAAAAACTGCGAGTATTGATGTCACGAAATTTAATCCTGACTATAATAACCTTTTTTATAGCCTCAGCCTTCTCTTTTACCCCCGCTCAGGGGGCAGAAGAGAGGTTGCAGGCTTCTCTTATTACATGCTATCCGGGACCGGAGGTTTACGAACTCGCAGGCCATGAGGCAATCAGAATACACGGCATAGACAGCCGTGGCATCCCGGTCGACTCAGTATGGAATTACGGAGTATTCGATTTCACTGCTCCTAACTTTATCTGGAGGTTTGTAAAGGGTGAAACCGACTATATGGTATGGGGCTATCCCTTCGCTTATTTCCTCCCTGAATATGAAAAGAGGGGATCGAAAGTGGTGGAACAAAACCTGAATTTCACACCCCAGGAGGTCAAAGTACTTAGGACACTGCTACAATTGAACGCTCTCCCTCAAAACAGATTTTACCGCTACAATTATGTACGCGACAACTGCTCTACCCGTATCGTGGATATCATAGATGCCGCAGTAGAACCTCGACGCATAGTATATCCGGACTCTACAGACTTCGGGTCTTTCAGAGATGCTATGCGCTATTATCACAAGAATTATCCCTGGTATCAGTTCGGAATCGATCTCGCCTTAGGGGGTGGTATAGATTTACCTATATCCGCACGCGAAGAACTGTTTGCCCCGCTTATATTTGAACAAAAAGCGGCAAATGCGCATTTTGATGATGGCGCACCGCTGATAAGCAGCACTACCGTACTCTATGACGGCCGTGACTGCATACTCCCCCCTACCCCGTGGTATCTCACACCTATGGCTGCATCCCTGCTCGTGATGGCGGTATCTTTATGTATCTCCTTTTACCAATGGAAACGGGGCAGGATCATCAAGTGGTGGAATACTCTTTTCTTCTCTCTGCTCGGACTCGGCGGTTGCGTAGTCTGGTTTCTCGTATTCTGTTCATCGCATGATTCCACTTCGCCCAACCTCCTCTCTCTATGGCTCAATCCGCTGCAGTTTGTAATGGCAATCTGCATCTGGTGGCGTCACACCCGTGCCGCCGCATTAGGGATGAGCGTGGTGAACCTTATAGTACTTGTGACCCTCACTGCGGTATGGCCGCTGCAGGTACAATCGGCTAATCCCGCTGTGTTCCCTCTATGGGCCGCTACATTCGCATTGTCGCTGTCATACGCGATTGCGCACTATAAAAGCAGTAACCACTAAGTGTTAAGTATTAAGTGTTAATGATATAGATTATCCGTGTTAATGGAAAAATTACCTTCTCGTTTATTCACATCGTTATTAGCGGGATTGATGACAATCAATGTCTCGCTCGCGGCTGATGCCTCAAGACCCAAACTGATTGTGGGTATTGTGGTCGATCAGTTGCGTACTGACTATGTGGAGTACCTGCAGAATCTGATGGGAGAAGCGGGTTTCAAAAAAATGATGAAGGATGGACTCTATGTTACCAACGTTGACTTCAAGGGAGATTTAAACGACCCCGTATCGGCCACGGCACTTTTATATACCGGCAATTACCCCAGAGCAAACGGTATCGGAGCCGCAGAGGTGTATTCCCCCGCAGAGCGCCGTATGATTCCTGCTCTCTCGGATAAGAAATCGCTCGGCATCTCTACCTCCGAAGCACTCTCTCCGGCCAATATACTTCTCTCTACTCTATCTGACGAGGTGATGATCGACGGCGACGGACTCACGTCGATATACTCCATCTCCACCGATCCTCAGCAGGCTATAATTATGGCCGGTCATGCCGGGAGCGGTGCGTTCTGGATTAATGATGTTGATGGCAAATGGTCCTCTACCGCTTATTATCGCAATTACCCTGACTTTATAAACCGGCGTAATCGTCTGCACCCCCTCCTCTCGCGCGTAGACACCATGCAGTGGCGACCTTCGCGTAAAATCGAAGAGTATCCGGGGATACCGGCTCAGAAGCGTGTATATCCCTTCAGGTATACCTTTCCGCGTGCTGACAAGAATCTGTTCGCGCGTTTTAAATCATCGGCTCTTGCCAATGCTGAAGTTACAGACGTGGCGCTTGAGGCGATCAGTAATCTGGGACTCGGCAAGCGCGGCGATGCTATCGACATGCTCAGTATCGGCTATACCGCCGCTCCATTCGGATATGTGGGCGACGGCGATGCCCGCGTAGAACTTGAAGATACCTATCTGAGACTTGATGCGCAACTGGCGCGCCTGTTTTCAGCCATAGATCGCGAAGTCGGACTCGGCAATACTCTGATATTCCTCTCCTCTACCGGTTACTATACCGATGGGGCGATGGCAGACCCCAAGTTCCGTATACCTACCGGGGATGTTTCGCTCAAACGGGTTCAGTCTTTGCTCAACTCCTATCTTTCTGCAAAATACGGCAACGCTGACTATATCCTTGCCATTGCATCCGGACAGGTATATCTGGATACAGACAAGATAGAGCAACGAGGCAACGACCCCCGCCGTGTGCTCGATGATGCCCGCGACTTCCTGCTCAAAATGAGCGGTATCAGCGATGTGGCTACACTCTCCGACATCATTGCCGATAAAAGTGAAGAGGGTCTGCGTAAATATAACTCTATCGACCCCAAGAATTGCGGTAATCTCTTTATCACATTCACCCCCGGATGGAATGTGGTCGATGACCTGCATTACCCCACCACAACTACACCGGTACGCACCGCTATGGTGGCCTCCCCATTCATGATGATGGGTCCCGGAGTTGTGCCCCGCAAAATAGATACTCCCGTAGATGCCACCTCAATAGCACCTACCATCTCTTCCACTCTGCATATCCGCTCACCTAATGGTGCCAAATCGCGCCCCCTCTGATATAAGATATAGATTTTTGGCGCGAAATTTGTTGACTAATATTTAAATAGTTAAATTTGCAATAAATTAGCAGAGATACTCATTACCGGCATCTCTAAAAAGATAATAATTTTCCATCATGGGATTTAACAATATACTTAAAAAAATCTTCGGTAACCAGAGCGAACGTGCTGTACGCCCCCTCTGGAACCGCCTCAACAAAGAGATTAACCCTATCTCAGAGCAATTACAGAGTGTATCAAACGATGAGTTGCGTCATCGTATCGACCTGATCCGCGATGATATACGCGGTGAGGCTGATAATTACAAGAATCAGATTAAGGAGATACGTGCCGAAATCGAAACCCTCGATTATGATAAGCGCGAACCTCTCTGGAAAAAAATCGATGACCTCCGCGATGATTGCTTCAAGATGTATGCCCGCAAACTCGATGCGGCGCTCCCCGAAGTATTTGCCGTAGTCAAGGAGACTGCCCGCCGATTTGCCAACAATGATACCATTGAGGTAACCGCCACTCAGGCTGACCGCGAACTTGCAGCAGCCGGCAAGGATTTTGTCACTATCGATGGTGACAAGGCTATCTATAAAAATGAATGGCTGGCAGGTGGTAACCTGATGAAGTGGGATATGGTGCACTATGATGTACAACTTATAGGCGGTATGGTTCTCCACGGTATTCTCAACGGAGATATTACCACCAACAATATTGCAGAGATGGCTACCGGTGAAGGTAAAACCCTGGTGGCTACCCTCCCCGTATTCCTGAACGCTCTCACCGGTGAGGGTGTACACGTGGTGACCGTAAACGATTACCTCGCCAAGCGTGACTCGGAATGGATGGGACCTCTGTATCAGTTTCACGGCCTGACCGTAGACTGCATCGATAAAACAGAGCCTAACTCCGAAGAGCGACGTCGTGCATATCAGTGTGACATTACCTTCGGCACCAACAACGAATTCGGCTTCGACTATCTGCGCGACAATATGGCCACTCAGACATCCGATCTCGTGCAGCGTAATGACCACTATTATGCTATAGTGGATGAGGTCGACTCAGTGCTTATCGATGATGCCCGTACTCCCCTTATCATATCCGGTCCTATCCCGAAGGGTGACGACCAGATGTTTAATGAGTTTAAACCTAATGTAGAAAAGGTTGTTACCGCTCAGCGGCGTCTCGCCCAGCAGTACCTCATGGAGGCCAAAGAGATGATTGCAGCAGCCCAGAGCGGTGATGCTGAGAAAATCGCCAAGTTTGACACTGCGCGCAAAGAAGACCCGTCGAAGAAACCTCTTACCGCCGATCAACTTCTCGAAATGGGCGGTCTCTCACTCTTCCGCGCTTATAAGGGTCTGCCGAAACATAACCAACTCATACGTTACCTCAGCGAGGAGGGTATCAAGCAGATACTCCTCAAGACTGAGGCTAAGTATATGGCCGACAACAACCGGGAGATGCCTGTGGCTGTCGAACCCCTGTACTTCGTAATAGATGAGAAAAACCACTCTATCGAACTTACCGATAAGGGTATTGCGGTGCTTACCGATGCTACACAGGATCCGGGATTCTTCGTTCTCCCCGACATCGCCTCACAACTCTCTCAGGTCGATACCGAAGACCTGACCGCCGAGCAGAAGCAGGAGAAGAAAGATAATATGCTGCAGGAGTATGCAGTTAAAGCCGAGCGTGTACATACTGTCAACCAACTTCTTAAGGCTTACACCCTATTTGACAAAGATGTAGAGTATGTAATCGATGATAATAAGATTAAGATCGTCGATGAGCAGACAGGTCGTATCATGGAGGGTCGCCGTTACTCTGACGGCTTGCATCAGGCTATCGAGGCTAAGGAGGGTGTAAAGGTTGAGGCCGCCACTCAGACTTACGCTACCATCACGTTGCAGAACTACTTCCGCATGTATCGCAAACTCGCAGGTATGACCGGTACCGCCATGACCGAAGCGGGCGAGTTTTACGACATCTATAAACTGGAGGTTGTAGAGATACCTACCAATCGTCCCGTGATCCGCAATGACCAGAACGACCGCGTATACCGCACTAAAAAGGAGAAATACGCTGCTGTAATACAGGAGGTCGAGGATATGGTCAAGGCCGGTCGTCCGGTTCTCGTAGGTACTACCTCGGTCGAAATCTCCGAACTCCTCTCAAAGATGCTCCAACTCCGCAAGATACCTCATCAGGTGCTTAATGCGAAACTGCATCAGAAAGAGGCCGACATCGTGGCCCAGGCCGGTAAGAAGGGTACAGTCACCATCGCTACCAATATGGCAGGCCGTGGTACCGACATCAAACTCACCCCTGAGGTAAAAGAGGCCGGTGGTCTCGCCATCATCGGCACGGAGCGCCACGAATCTCGCCGTGTAGACCGACAACTTCGCGGTCGTGCCGGCCGTCAGGGTGACCCGGGCTCTTCTGTATTCTTCGTATCTTTCGAAGATACCGTGATGCGTCTATTTGCCAATGAGCGAATCGTGAAGACTCTCGACCGTCTCGGCTTTGAAGAGGGTGATATGATCGAGTCAAAGATGGTGACCAGATCTATCGAAAACGCTCAGAAACGTGTCGAGGAGAATAACTTCGGTATCCGTAAGCGTCTTGTAGAATATGATGACGTGATGAATGCTCAGCGTAAGGGTGTGTATGGCAAACGCCAGAATGCACTTAAGGGTGAGCGTATCGGCAGCGACATCGCCAATATGATTTATGAGGTTGCCTCAGGTCTGGCCAACGGTGTATACGAAGGTGGTTTTGAAGAATTTAAAAATGAAGTGCGCCGCGCCCTCGCTATGGATGTAGACTTTGATGAGGCGGAATATCAGAAGATGGGTCGCGAGCAACTCACCGAGTATCTCACCGAAGCCGCTGTAAAGCACCACAAACGTGCCAATGAGAAGATGGAGCAGGCCGCTCTGCCATATATCAAGGAGTTTGTAGAGGAGCGTAACGCTACCGGTCCGGTAGGTGTGCCGGTTAGCGACGGCCGACGCGTATTTAATGTGCGTGCCGACATTCAGGAATGCTACGAAAATGATTGCAAACCCCTCTCTAAGGCATGGGAAAAGACTGTGTTGCTATCATCGATCGATAAGGCTTGGCAGGAGCAACTGCGCGAGATGGATGAGTTACGCAAATCTGTGCAGAATGCATCTTACGAACAGAAGGATCCGCTCGTAATCTATAAACTCGAAGCATACGATCTCTGGAAAAATATGCTTGAGGATATGAATGGCAAGGCGGTAGCCACATTGATGCGCGGTCGTCTGGCAGTACCTGATTACGAGGAGGCTAAGGCAGCCGAGCAACGTGCTGCTGAGGCTGAGGAACTGCGTCGTCAGGCCGAGACTCTCGAGCAGAGCCGCCGTCAGGCTGTATATCAGGCCACACAGACATCCATGCCTAATCCGTATGCCAACTACTCTACCACTCGTGATGCTTACCCCGGTGAGTCGGCACAACGCGAAGCCGCTAAAAATGCCGGTCGCAGCAACCAACCCGTAAAGCAACCGGCCAAGGCCGCACCCAAGGTGGGACGCAATGATCCTTGTCCTTGCGGATCAGGCAAGAAGTATAAGAATTGCCACGGCAAAGGACTTTAACTTACTTATATTACGAAATTGAAATATTTCGCAAGACTTAATAAGCAGACTGTAGGCCCGCTTTCACTGACTGAGTTGGTGAAAGCGGGCATACGTCCCTCTACGTATATATGGCGCAAAGGGATGCCGGATTGGATACCGGCCTCTGATGATCCGGAAATCTGCCGCGCTCTACGCCGCTATCTTGCGGGACTTGACCCGGAATCAGGCCGCGAAATAAAGATTGCGGCCGAAGAGCAAGAAGCAGACGTAGCGCAGAGTACCGAACCTCAGAATGACACCGGGTTCCACGGTATCAGAAATTTCCCCGAAAATCCGGATACCACCGATTACTCCGTAAAACCGCAGGGAGTATCGGTAATAGTTGCACTGCTTATGACATTCATCTGCTTTCCGGTCACCGGTATTATAGCGGTATTCTTTGCCATGCGTACGCAGGCACACTGGAAGATGAGCGAGCAGGAGGGGCTTAGTGCGAAAGATCGGGAACTCTGCAGACGCAAAGCACATGATGATGCGCGATTATACCGCATGATGTTAGGTATAACCTTCTCTATAGGTCTGATCATAGTCGGTTTGGCTTTCTCGCGCGTATTTCTTTGATATCATAAATTAAAAAACAGGAATAACACATAAGGGCTGCTGATGCGGCCCTTATATGTTTTAGTTTCTATGGGGGAGCCGGTAGTATATTTCCGGTAGGATACTTAATGTACACGGCATTTTATGCAGGTAATTCTATCGGTGGTTTGCGACCAATAAAAAAACTTCGGCGTTCGAATGAACTTTTTGAAGTGACCTAATGTTATATTGATGAAAGTAAGATGAAAAGTTTGCTACATATTGTAAGCAAGTACAATATATCATTTTGCAAACTGTTTGATTCATGATGTTAGGTTAGTTAGATAAAAATTATGAAAAACACGCGACAACGGCCACCTGCGAAGGCGGCCGTTGTCGCGTATATACATTTTACATCTATTTTCCGATATAGCATTTGTATATACAAAAAGAGAGTTTATATGCGAAACTCACAGCATAGTATTGCAAATTGATATTTGGAATAATTTCAAGATAAATGGTTGCAATTTTAAATAAATTTACAAAATATCAAAATAATTGTTGCAACCTTAAAATATTTATATTACATTTGCATTGAAATAAGAATCATATAACGCTATGTTCATCTGCGTTAGTTTCGATATATATATGGATAATGCAGGATGATAAGCGACAAAATATTTAATTTTGCTCTTATATATAATTATTAGTCTATCTGCACCATACTTCTTTAGACTAATGCTATTAATTTGTAGAAATTTGAAAAACTCAATTAGAGGTATCTATAAGCCCGGGTGTGTCCGGGCTTCTTTTTTCCTCAAACGACATTGACTTTTTTAGACCCTGTCTCAAAAGAATTGTAACCTCGATAATGAGAATATAAAACATAATGTTAAAAGTAAACGTTTATAAGTAAGTTAATATAGAAATTATAAAATAGAAATTATAAAATAGAAATTATAAAGTACATGAACCAAGATTTAATCAACCAAGATAATTCATCATCACCTGAAGATGATAAAAAATTGAAAACTTTTGAAGAACTCGGAGTAGCACCCGAATTGCTCCGTGCGATTTCCGAACTCGGATTTGAAAACCCCATGCCGATACAGGAGATGGTGATACCTCACCTTCTTTCTGCCGATGGAGATGTGGTTGGCCTCGCTCAGACCGGTACAGGTAAAACCGCTGCATTCGGATTGCCGGTACTTCAGCGTATCGACCCCGATAAGAATGTGGCGCAGGCACTCGTGATTGCGCCGACCCGCGAACTCTGTCTGCAGATTGCCGGAGACCTGGCAGACTTCTCTAAATATCAGGAGAATGTCAAGATTTTGCCAGTATATGGTGGTTCGAGCATCGAGTCACAGATACGATCCCTGCGCAAAGGGGTGCAGGTGATTGTGGCTACCCCGGGCAGATTGATCGACCTTATAAAACGCGGTGAGGTTAAACTTACCGATGTGCATACCGTAATTCTTGACGAGGCCGACGAGATGCTTAACATGGGATTTTTAGACGATATCAATGAGATCCTGTCGCATATCCCCGATGACCGCAAGATGCTGATGTTCTCGGCCACTATGCCTAAAGAGATAGCCAATATCTCTAAGCGGTTTATGCACAATCCCGTAGAGTTTGTAGCCGGCAATAAAAATGAGGGTTCTAAAAATGTCAAACATATTTACTACATGGTTAAAGCCCATGATAAATATCTTGCCCTCAAGCGTATCGCCGATAATAATCCGGATATTTACGGCATTATATTCTGCCGTACCCGTAAAGAGACTCAGGAGATTGCCGACAAACTTATTAACGACGGATATAATGCCGATTGTCTGCACGGTGACCTATCGCAGCAACAACGTGATCTGGCGATGAAGAAATTTCGCGATCATGTAACTCAACTCCTTGTGGCTACCGATGTGGCTGCACGCGGACTGGATGTAGATGATCTTACCCATGTCATAAATTACGGTCTGCCTGATGATGTGGCAGTCTATACTCACCGATCCGGACGTACAGGCCGTGCCAACAAAACCGGTGTCTCTGTAGCAATTATCCACTCTCGCGAGAAGCATAAACTCCGCGAAATTGAAAAGATTATAGGTAAGGAATTTGAATACCGCAAGGTGCCAACTCCCGAACATATCATTGAGAAACAATTGTATAATCTCGCGGATCGTCTCGAAAAGGTAAATGTAAATGAAGAGGAAATCAACAAATACCTGCCCGGTGTACGTAAAAAACTCGAATGGCTCTCCGAAGAGGATCTGCTTAAACGCGTACTCTCGCTCGAATTCAACCGTTTGCTCCAGTATTACCAACATACACCCGATATAGATCTCAATGAGACCGAACGCGGCGGACGCAAGGAAAAATCCGGTAAACGCGAAAGGGGGGAAAAGGGTGACAAGGATCGTCGCACCGCTCCTCAAGGTTGGGAACGCATGATGGTAAATATCGGTAAGGCTCAGGGGTTCTTCCCGGGTAATCTTATGGAACTCGTAAACAGTTCGGTAAATGGTTCCAAACCTGAGATCGGCCGTATAGACTTACTCCCTGATTATACCCTATTTGATGTACGCAAAGAGGATTCTCGCCGTATCCTCGATGCACTGAAACATGCCGACTTCTTTGGAAATAGCGTACACGCTGAGATCGCCACCGACCGCAACTACGCACTTGAGGCTAAAGACCGCAAGGAGAAGAAGCGCCGCAAAGCGGAAAAGGAAGCATCGTCAAAGCGTCCGGCAGCAAAAAAGGGTAAAAAAGCCGCTGCTTCAAAAAGCGCAAAGACCGAAAAACCGAAATATAACGGAAATTACGACGTATTTATAAATAAAAAGCATTAAATTTGTAGTTCGGTATAGTAATAGTATATGTATGCCGACCATACAAATGAAAAGACTTATATTCATAATATCAATAATATGCGGGTGGGCATCGCTTAATGCCGCATCCGTAAATCCCCAAGCCCCTGATACCATTACGGTGTCGGAGGCTTTTATACATATATCCGAACAAGGTCTTGACATTATCAAAGAGTCAGTAAGGCGCGATATGTTAGATTACATGAGAGCCGACAGTATCGCCAAACTACCCAATATCTATCAAGGTCAATCCTGGATTGAGGAGATGACCCCCGACTATATGCGCATACATCTTACCGATGCATCATCGTTACAGTTGCGCGTACTCGAAACACGCAATAAAAAATTACCCCGTATAGTTATGAGCATCTATACCGTAGGAGCAGAAGAAGACTGCAAGGATTCTACCATACGGTTTTACGATGCAACTTATACCGCACTCCCTGAAAAGGATTATTTCGCCATCCCGAAGAGCGAGGATTTCTTTATCACCCCCTCAGAGTCAGGAGATCGTAATACCCCCGACAAAAAGGAACTTGAGCAGGATATTCCCTTCTATCTCATCACCTACACTGCCTCCCCCTCATCTCCGGCAGTACTGGAAGGGAAACTCAACCTCAGCGAATACCTCTCTGAAGAGATGCAGAAAAAATATGCTCCGTATATCCGACCCTGCTTAAGATGGGAATGGAACGGTAAAAAATTTAATCTGATTAAGTAATAGACATATAAGTAAAATGGATAGAAAAGTTCGTGTGCGCTTCGCACCCTCTCCCACAGGTCCGCTTCACATAGGCGGTGTACGTACAGCACTCTTCAATTACTTGTTTGCCCGTAGCAAAGGGGGCGAAATGATACTGCGTATCGAAGATACCGACAGCCGCCGATTTGTGCCGGGTGCCGAGGAGTATATCAACGAATCCCTAAATTGGCTCGGCATCAAAATCGATGAGGGCGTGAAAGAGGGCGGCGATTTCGGTCCTTATAAGCAGAGCGAACGCCGCGATATTTACCGTCAATATGTAAAGCAACTCCTCGACAACGGTAAGGCTTATATCGCTTTTGATACCCCTGAAGAATTGGAGGCTGCAAGAGCAGAGCATCCTAATTTCCAATATGATGCTCATACACGTGGCAATATGCGCAACTCACTCACTCTCGGTGAGGAGGAGACCCGCCGTCTTATTGATGCCGGCGAGCAATATGTAGTGCGTTTTAAAATCGAACCTGACCGCATTGTAAAGGTTAACGACCGCATACGCGGCGAGGTAACGGTCAACTCCAATATTCTTGACGATAAAGTGCTCTATAAGAGTGCCGATGATCTCCCCACATACCATCTGGCCAATATTGTCGATGACCATCTGATGGAGGTATCTCATGTAATCCGCGGTGAGGAATGGCTACCCTCCGCCCCACTGCATGTACTTCTGTATCAGGCTTTCGGCTGGGAAGACACTATGCCTGAGTTTGTACATCTCCCCCTGCTGCTAAAACCTGTAGGCAATGGCAAACTCTCCAAGCGCGACGGTGACAAACTCGGTTTCCCGGTATTCCCCCTCGAATGGCATGATCCCGCATCAGGAGCCGTATCCTCAGGCTATCGCGAACAGGGTTACCTCCCTGAGGCTGTAGTAAACTTCCTTGCTCTTCTCGGCTGGAACCCCGGTGATGACTCGGAAGTGATGAGTATGGACGAATTGATCGATAAATTCTCTTTCGAACATTGCTCTAAATCAGGTGCTAAATTCGATTACAAGAAAGGAGCCTGGTTTAATCACGAGTACCTTATCGCTACGCCCGATCAGACTCTGGCAGAACTCTTCATGCCTATACTTAAAGAGAAAGGTATCGAAGGTTATGACAAGGAGTATGTAGCCAAGGCTCTCGGCATGGTTAAGGGGCGCGCTAACCTTATTCCGGATCTTTGGGAACAGGGTGATTTCTTCTTTGTGGCTCCCACAGAGTATGCTCCTAAAGATATCAAGAAGCGATGGAGCGCTGAGACTCCCGCTATTATGGAGAAACTTATAGGAGTTCTTGAAGGTATTGAAGATATGACATCGGCCAACGCCGAAAAGATAGTACTGGATTGGATTGCCGAAAACGGTTATCATCTCGGTAATGTAATGAATGCCTTCCGTCTCGCAGTAGTCGGTGCTTGCCGCGGTCCGCACATGTTTGACATCACCGAGTTAATGCCTAAAGAGGAAGTGATAGCCCGAATACGTCGCGCCATTGACACAATCCCGGTGCCGGATGCTGCAGATAATTAATCGTCTGCTATCACGTATAGCAGATTTATTCAGAATAAAGAGACGCAACCCTGCAGGTGATAATATCTGCGAACACCGCATATACGTATCTACCGGGGGGAATAATCTCGACTGCTTGATTATGGGGGTATCTGATAAGGATATCCCCGTAATTGAATCGTTGAAGACCGGAGATAATACCTGCCGATCAGACGCTTGTGACAAACATCGGGATAACTGTACCGCAAAGAATCCCTGTGAACAAGAAGGCAACTATTCGGATCACCAACCCGACATCGTATATATTGGCGGGAATGCAGGTGATCAAGAATCAAGAATAATCCAAGGGGCTCAGACCGGTGCAGTAATGATCTTCGGGCCTATAGCATCGCGCAGTGATATAGCCTACGAAATTATGGCTCTCGGCGGAGGCCTTATGGCAGACACACCTGAAACCCTGCAACATATCCTGCACCGCCTCGCGCACAACCCCGATGAGTTACAGCAACGCGCCCGATACATAGCCGAATGGTACGAATACCATCAAAACAAGATTAATCAGGTTTAATCAGCCTAAATCAGGTTTAGTCAAGTTTAATCAGCCTAAATCAGGTTTA
>CAMWNR010000044.1 GCA_947175665.1 uncultured Porphyromonadaceae bacterium | reverse complement strand
GAGGGGGAGGTTCAGTGGGTGCCGGGGCCGTATTTACGTTCGAAGATTTCGTAATGTTCTTCGCCCCATTTCAGCATGAGATCGATGATTGGGAGCAGGGTTAATCCGAGATTTGTGATTTTATATTCAGAGCGGGGTGGAAGTTCGGGATAAATTGTCTTTGCGACAAGGCCGTCTTCAACCATCTCTTTTAGTTGGATATCCAATACTCGTGGAGCGGCTTCCGGCAGGCTCTTATGAATCTCACTCGGGCGTTGCGGTTTACCATCCCTGAGTTCGTCAAGTATACATGATTTCCATTTAGACTCAATCAGACTCATCGTGAGTCTTAACGGACAGTCGAGATCTATAGGTATTTTCTTTATATAAGCCATCGGTTTATACAATATTTCTTCACGGGTGCAAAGTTAATCAATAGCCGCTTAAAATCCATTACATATTTTATCTTTATACCGAAAAATTTTTCAGTACCGGAAAAATTTTTCGGTACTTGATTTTATGGTTTAACCGCTATAACTTTGCATTCATAATAATCTTTTAAAATATTATGAGAGACGAAATAAGAGAATATGAAGCAGTCGCCAAGGCTGCAGAGAAGTTTGTGAAGAGTGTCGCAGAAGGCAACAGTGAGTATGCCAAGACTCTTTTTACTGATGATGCCGTGTTGTTTGGGATTCTTAACGGTAGTGTAGAGCGGGGCTCAATCGAGCAGTTTTATCATAATGTTGATACGGTCGGAGCCGGCGCGGAGTTTAAGGCTCGTATCGATGTGCTTGCTGTAGAGGAGACGGTTGCGGTAGTGCGTGTACTCGAAGAAGGTTGGGGCGGCTCAATCGACTTTACTGATTTCCTTCTGCTTTTGAAACTTGACGGTGAATGGAAATGTGTGGCAAAAGCCTATAATCAAAATTCTGATACAATTAAACGCTGACACTGTAAAGCGGACCCTTGAATTAAGAGTAACCAAAAGTTAATCCGAACCTTCCCACCCTTTTGGTGGGAAGGTTCTTTGTTATAGGGATATCCTGCCTGACGGCAAGAACATTGGGTTGCTCCGGCAAATTTTGCCTATCATGTGTCGCAGTTCGGACTCATTTTGGCGGGGAGAACTTAGTCGGGGGAGGATTGTTATAGTTTTATAAACTTTTAAAATGAAATTATGATGCGCAATTCTTTACTTGCGGGGGTTACGAAATATTGGTGGCTCCCTTTGATTACAGGCCTTATCTGTCTGGGGGTCGGAATATGGACAATTTGTGCACCGGCACAATCTCTTCCGGTTATAGCCGTGGCTTTCGCTATCGGCCTGCTGGCTTTGGGTATCTTTGACGGCGGTTGGGCTATCGCAACCTCCAGGCATAACTCTACTTGGGGTTGGGATATATGTATGGCTGTTATAGATATAGTGGCCGGAATATGGATGCTGACTCTGCCGGCTCCTGAAATGACCCTGACGTTTCTTTACATAGTGGGTATCTGGATGATATTTGCGGCCTTTAACGGTATAGGGCAGATGTTTGCGGTAAGTTATTATAGTCCGGTGGCTACGATGTTTGCCGTGCTTTTGCTTATTGGTGCACTTTTCTTCAGTTTCTGGCTTATTATCAGTCCTGTAGGGTTGGGATTGATGGCCTGGATATGGGTAGGTATCGCATTGTGTTGCTATGGCGTATACCGCGTGGCACTCGGTTGGCAGATACGCCGGTTACATAAGAGATTTTCTTAAGGTCTTAACAGTAAACACACTCTAAGTAAGTGATGAAAATCAAGCGATATTGCTTACGCTCAATATTTTATAACAGATGTTAGGGTTTGGATTTACCTACCGGAGGCTCGGTAAGTGTAATTCTTACTACAGTAGTAATGCTGAGACTTCTTGCTATGGCTTCATCAAAATGATTCATATATTTAGGTAAAAAGCGTTGGCACAGAAGTCGAAGGGCTTTGATTTTCTCATCGTCATCATCTACGATCTCTGCAATCCCAAGTGCGATTGCAGAATTGTAGTATTCTGTAAAATTATTCTTTTCCTCTTCAAACTTAGGTGTGCATCGGCTTACGGCCGACAGGCTCACTATCGGATTCGCCTTCAGACAATCCAGTTTTTCCCCCTCTGCGGCACAGTGAAAATAAAAAGTATCATCGTCACTGCGCACCAGGGAGACAGGTAGGCCGTAAGGAGTGGAGTCAGGGCGCACCATACTTAATGTTACGTAAGGTGCTTTATCGAATACTTCAAGCGCCCACTCTGTAGGCTGACGGCGTTGTGATTTTCGCATTTCTCTCATATATAGTTTACGTAAAAGTACGTGGATTATTACAGGTTAGGGGAGAGTTGAGGTAGCAGAATTCAAGGTAGTAGTAAATGGATAGAATGTATAGAAAGAGATGGTATGCCAAATAAAATTGACACACCATCAATCGTAATATTAGAGGATGAATTATTACTTCACGTAAGTATTAAAATTACTTTACGTAAAATTAAAATTACTTTACGTAAAATTAAAATTGCTTCACTTAAAATTACCTCAGATAAGTATTAATAGTAATTCTTATTCTGTTTGTAAAGACCCGGTACATAGTACATCTGATTATAAGGTATGGGATAGAATTCATTCTTGCCGGGGGTATAATGAGCATCTTCGTAATACTGACCGTACTTGACTCCATCATATTCAGCCTTCATCTCTTTTTTAAAGTACTCATTCAGTACGGTAGAGGCGATACCCCAGCGGCGCAAGTCGAAGTAGCGACTGCTCTCCATAGCCATTTCCAGACGACGCTCCCAGCGCAGGCGTATGCGCGCCTGCTCTTTAGATGCAAAGTCAGAGGCCGGATAGAGTGCTATTTCGCAATACTCCTTAGCGTAGGGTATGTGCTTATCTATAGAATTTGCGGCTCTCTGACGGATGTCGTTAATTATGAGGCGAGCCTCTTCCGTGCGACCAAGTTCAATAAGAGCCTCGGCGCGCATAAGCATAACATCGGTATAACGGAATACATAGTCATTCATAGCAAACGCCTGCCATGAGCCCTCGAATGTCTCACCGGCACTACGCTGAGGTACCTCTTTGAGCGAGGTATAGAAGCCGTAGGTATTGGGAGTACGGGAGTTCTGAGTAGTCATCATATACTCGCTTTCGTATTTATAGGGGAATCCGGGCATACCTACAGTGTGAAATAATCTGGGATCCCATTTCTGATCATCGATCTCACCACTTACCGGATATGCATCGGAAGCGTCATAATCTTCAAACATCGGCAGACCATTGCGTGTCTTGTAAGCATTTACAAGGTTTTGTGAAGGTTTATGGAAATCCCACCCGCAAGACCACATACCCCAGCAGCCGTTAAGAGTATTAGACCAGTTGGCGCGACCGAAGCGGGTATTATCATCGGTGTACTGAGAAGTCTGGACAGCGAATACAGACTCGGCACTGTTTTTATACTCAGGCAGGAAGATGTCGCCAAAGTCGGCCAGATAATCATATCGGGAGTTCTTGACCACTTCAGTGTACTCCACGACTTTTTTCATATACTCCTCATTTATAAATCCTACACCGTCGGTGGCCTCATAGCCATCGCCCCAGGCGATAGTAAGGTAGCATTTGGCTAGATAAGCAGCGGTGGCAATTTTGTTAGCGCGTCCGCCCCCATCGGGCATTTCAGCGGGTAGAGCCTCATAAGCGAGTTCAAACTCATGTATAACCTTTTCAAAAAGTTCCTCGTAGGTAAACTGAGTATTAGAGGTTTTCTCCTGAAGATTTTTGTTGAATACTTCTTCATCTATCCAAGGTATCTGGCGGAACATGGTCAGGAGTTTGAAGTAACTGTGTCCCCGTAAGAAATGCACTTCACCCACACGGCGTTTTGCAGTCTCCTCGCCCAGTTTCTCCACTCCATATTGGTCGAGGGCCACCAGCGCACGATTGCAACGTGAGATATTGCAGTAGAGGCGATACCAAAGTTCGTCAAGTTCACCGGGAGTAGAGGTAAGTGTAGACCATATTTCCATCGGGTGATAACCGGTATCGGTAGTACCGCCGCCCCCTTTGAGGCAATCGTCAGAAGAGAGGTCACCGTATGGCCATAGATTGAAAGGGTAAGAAAACCAGCAATCACCCAGGGCCGCATAAGCGGAATTAACCATTTTATCAGGTTGAGAGTAGGCAAGATCGCCATCGATGACACCAGTAGGGGGTACATCTATAAAATCATTACAAGAAGCGAGGCAAAGAGTCGCTAATGTAAAGAGAGATATTTTTAATGCTTTCATGATTCTTAAATTTTACCGAAATAAGTAAGTAATGAAAATTAAACGATATTATGAAAATAAGTAGTAATAGAATAATATACACATTAATTTTAATTACTTACTTATTAGAAATCTACCTGCAAACCAAAAGATACCGAGGTCGGAATCGGATAAGCCCAATTGGGATTTTCGGGGTCAGTGCATGTGAGTTTCTTACTCTTGATAGTGAGGAGGTTCTGAGCGGAGACATAGAATCTGGCACGGCTCATACGAAGTTTTTTCAGGATGTTATAAGGGAGAGAATAACCGATCTGGAGAGTACGCAGTTTGGCGTATGATCCGTTTTCGACAAAGTATGAAGATGTACGCCCCTCATCACTGCGGTTAGAGGTGGAGAGCATCGGGATGGTAGAAGAAGAGTTAACATCGGGCAGCCATGCGTCGAGTACGCGGATACCTTTGTTGCTACCGGCATCGGTCACACTCCAGAAGTCGTTTTGGAATTTCTGATTATTATAAACATCCTGTCCGAGTACACCCTGCCAGAACATCTGGAAATCGAAATTCTTGTAACTCAATTCGACATTAAGACCGAATGAGAGGTCGGGTACGGGATTGAAAATCCAGGTCTGGTCATCAGGTGTGATGTGGCCATCATTGTTAAGGTCTTTGTATCGCATGCCACCTACCCGCGCATTATCCTGACCGTAAGAATCTACTTCCTGCTGATTCTGAAATAAACCGTCAAATACATAGCCTATGATAGAACCGAAAGGTTGTTTGGACTCGACCAGATTCTGAGTAGTGGTGTGAGGATAGGATCCGGTGGTGGTAGAGGGGAGATAAGTAACCTTATTTCTGAAAAAATCCATATTCAGCGAGGCTCTGTATCCGAGGCCGCAAGCGAGTTCGTCGCGCCAACCTATCTGCAATTCCATACCCCAGTTGCGCAGTGAGGGGCCGTTGAGCCAGGAAGACCCGCCTTCACCTACCGAACCAAGATAAGCGGGTATGATGAGCATATCCTTCACATCCTTGATATAGAAGTCGAGTGCGCCGATGAGTCGGTTACGGAAGAGACCGTAATCAAGTCCGAAGTTAGACTGTTCGGTTGTCTCCCACTTCAGGTTAGGGTTAGCGGTCTGACTTGCGAAGTAGCCGGAGGGGAATATGCCGCTCTGTTGCAGCAGGAGGTCGTATGCGGTAGATGTCACTCGGTCATTGCCATAATCAGCGATATAGAGGGCATAGCGGGCTGTGTTTGAAATAGCCTGGTTACCGGTACGACCCCAGGAGAGTCGTACTTTCAACTCATCGAGCCATGAGGCACGTTTCAGGTGTTCTGATATACGATAGCCTAAAGTTGCAGCCGGAAAAGTACCGAAGCGGTTGTTAGAACCGAAGCGTGATGAGCCATCTCGGCGAATAGTGAATGAAGCGAGGAGTCGGTTGCGCCAGTTATAGTCAATCTTGCCGAAGAAAGAGATTAGAGCGTAAGCGGATTTATTACCGGTAGCACGTTCTACCCCTGATGAAGCATCGGGATACATATAATCCGGGGTTTCGATATCATAATTTTCATTATAGGCAGCGAAATCTATACGGCTCTGGCGGAACATTTCCATACCGGCGAGAACAGTAAACTCGTGGTCATCTTTAATTTTAAAATTATAGTTGGCCGTATTACTCCAGGTCCATTTGGAATCGTTGGCCTGAGAGAGGGTAGTGGAGTTAGTATCGTTATTTACGATATCGCTATGAAAAGTATAGTTGTAAGAGTGGATAAAGGCCGCGTCATAATCGAGACCGAAATTAGAGCGGAGTATCAAACCCTTAATAGGAGTGATGTCAATGTAGGCGTTGCCGAAAAGTCTCCATACATTAAGAGCATTATCTTTGTTGAAGGCGAGTTCGCGCAGAGGGTTCTGACGGTCAGCCATACTACCCACGGGGCCTGCATAAGTGTCACCGTCAGTTTCGAAAAGAGGTATTATAGAAGGCATCTTGAGGGCGTTTTCGAGAGGCTGACAATCTACCTGATCGGTATATGTGAGAGTAAAATTCTCACCTACAGTGACTACCGGAGAGATCTTAAATGAAGAGTTTACGCGAGCAGAGATATTCTCAAAATTTGTATATTTAAGGATACCTGCATTTCTCTTATATCCTAAAGAGAAGAGAACATTTGATCTCTCGGTAGCCGAAGATACAGAGGCATCGTAACTCTGCAGGAAGCCTGTACGCGAGATATTGTCGAGCCAATCGGTATCAGCCATCAGCATGGTTTTCTTGGCGTTTATGTATCCGTCATACAGGCCGTTGACGGTATAATGATTGTATTTTCCGGTGTGAATGTCATAAACCGAAATAGGGAAACCTGCAGAGGCGTTGAGGTTGAGTCCGTAACTTGAGGCGTAAGCCACAGGATCAATACCATCATTCAGAGCCGCCTGTGCCATAGCGGTAGCATAACCCTTGGAATCCAGCAGTTTCATCTTAGACTGAGCGGAATAGAACTGCGCCGTCAGATTAGCCGAGAAAGATACATTGATTTTACCCTCAGACTTACCTTTTTTAGTGGTAATGATAATGACACCATTGGCTGCTCTGGAACCATATATAGATGCAGAAGCAGCATCCTTAAGTACCTGCATACTCTCGATGTCGTTCATATTTAAAGAATTAAGAGAGGCTGTGGTAGGCACACCGTCGATAACGTATAGAGGATCCTGCGAAGCGTTAAACGATCCGATACCGCGGATTCTAACCGAGCCGGTACCGGCCGGTGAGCCGGTGGTGGTCACAGTCATACCCGGCACCTTACCCTGCAGAGCGCGCATAGGATCGGTATCGGCCGAAGTTTCGAAATCCTTAGAGTTAACGACAGAAACGGCTCCGGTGAGGTCTGCCTTTTTCATAGTCTGGTATCCGACTACTACCAACTCATCGAGTACCGCATTGTCTTCGTTAAGGTATACGGTCATCTCGGACTGTGCCGGGAGGGTCTGAGACTGGTATCCCACATAAGAAAATACGATGCTTGTACCTTGGGCTACAGAAAGTTGAAAAGCACCGTCAATATCAGTGGTAGTGCCATTATTAGGATTGTCAGCAGATACTACCGTAACACCGATAAGAGGCTCATCATCTACGTTAGAAATCACAGTGCCTCGCACTGTAACCTGCTGTGCGTGTACGCTGATAAAGGTCAGCAGACCCATGAGCGTACAGAAGATAGATCGTTTCATTGTGTTAGTATTGAGTAATTGTAAAGTTTAGCAATTATAATCCTGCCGGTATTGAAGGAGATATAGTATGCCAAGTGGTGTAAAAAAGTCAGGTCTCCGTATAGGGGAAGTCAGGAAAGGGTATACATCAGATATTGGTAAGTGAGTCAGGGAGTACGGGCATTGCCCCGTTTTGAGTACATACGAATGCCGATGTGTCTACGGCACACTTATGAGCCTCCTGTACTGACTTACCCTTCAGGATATTAGATATGAAAGCAGCGGTAAAACTGTCGCCGGCACCGACGGTATCGGCCACATCTACCTTCGGAGTAGGTTGGAAAGAGACCTGTCCGGGAGTGAAAACGTAACTACCGTTGATACCGCAAGTCAGAATGAGCATTTTCAGATTATATTTACCCAGAAGTATCCAGCACTTGTCTTGCAGGTCGATGCCCGGGTAGCCAAATATACGTGATATAGTCACCAACTCCTCATCATTTATTTTGAGTACGTTACAGCGCTCCATAGAGTTGGTAAGAATCTCCTTGGTATAAAACCCCTGGCGCAGATTTATGTCGAATACACGGAGTTGCTCAGGGTCATCCTGGGGCATAGCGTCAAGAAATGTATTGATAGTCTTACGGCTAACCACATTACGCTGGGCGAGCGAGCCGAAGCATACGGCCTTGGTGCGCGCTGCCAGTTCGTCGATCTGAGCGGTAAAGGGTATGTTGTCCCACGCTACATTCTCCTTAATATCGTACTGAGGTACGCCATCGCCATCGAGTTCTACCTGTACTGTGCCGGTAGGATACGGTACGACCGGGAGAATATAATTAAGATTTTTCTTATCAAAATTCATACGTATTTCATCACCGAGTGCGTCTTCGCCCACCGCACTAACCACACAACTATTCAGTCCGAATTGTTTTACATGGTAAGCGAAGTTAGCCGGAGCGCCACCGATTTTCTTACCTTCAGGCAGTACATCCCAGAGGGCTTCACCCATTCCTACAACTACATTATTCATTATTATTTAGATTTTTAGATTTATACATAAGGTTAATTAATCAACAACTCAGGCCTTGCTAATTCTGGTTATATAGAAGCAGAGATACAAGGCACCTATCGCCATAACTGCCACTGCTCCGGAAGGGTTATTGACAGCATCGCTGGCCCAGCCCATACATAAGGGGAAAACCGTGCCACCGAAGAGACCCATAATCATCAGACCGGAAACCTCATTGCGCTCGGCCGGAGCGTGGTTGAGTGCTTGCGCAAATACTACCGAGAATACATTAGAGTTGCCGAAGCCGATCATAGCGATACAGATATAGATTGCTGTCAGGGTGTGAAAGAAGAGAAGACCCACGAGAGCCACCAGCATTAATATAACCGAGACTGCAAAGAAACCCTTGACCGAGAATCTGCGCAATGCGTAAGATCCGAACAGACACCCCGCGGTACGGAATATAAAGTAAAGGCTTGTGGCAAATCCGGCCTCTTCGAGAGTCATCTCAAGGCGGTGCATGAGAATTTTAGGAGCGGTTGTATTGGTACCCACATCGATACCTACATGGCACATTATACCAAGGAAGCAGAGGAGAATAAACGGCTTGCCGAGAAGGTGGAAGCACTCCATGATACCGCTCACCTTGTCAGGACGTTCCTCCGTGATAGGAGTTCCACCCAGTATGGCAATTGAAAAGATAGAGATGACAGCGTATATGGGAAATAGTATCTTCCATCCGAGCCCCAATGCCGGAATCAAACCTATCGCCCCCCACATAGCGATATACGGTGCCAGGAAAGATGCTATGGCCTTAATAAACTGACCGAAAGTAAGGGTAGAGGCGAGTTTGTCGGGAGAGATAAGGTTTGTTACCAGCGGGTTAAGCGAGGTCTGCATTATAGCGTTACCGATGCCGAGGAGCGAAAAGGCCACCAGCATGACACCAAAAGAATTGCCAAAAAGAGGTACCAAAAGGGAGAGCATTGTAACCGCCAGAGATACCATTACGGTATTTTTGCGTCCGATCTTATTCATCACCAGACCCGTAGGTACGGAGAATATAAGAAACCAGAAAAATACCAGAGAGGGGAAGATATTGGCTTGTGAATCAGAGAGGCCGAGGTCTTTCTGTACATAATTTGACGCGATACCTACGAGGTCTACAAAGCCCATGACAAAAAAGCAGAGCATCACAGGCACGAGTTGCATAAGCGAGGATTTCTTAGTAGTTGCCATATAAAGTAAGTAAAAGGTGTATTATTTGATTAAGATGGGGTAAATATTCATGCGGTGTAGAGTGGCATTTCCGTCAGGGGCAGAAATGGTGAGAGTATCATACGCCTCATTGGGAAATACGAGGTTTGTCATAGCGAATCGACCCGAAGCATCAAAAGCCTCAATCGAACTGCGGTCAATAAAGAGTCGCACACAATATCGGCCGGTGCCGTTGTAGGCCGGAGCGGTTGTGACGGCCGGGAAATGCTCGGAAAAATCGGTAATGCCGCTTGCTCTGCGATCCATAGAGAAAGTATCGTCACCGGCATTGAGAGTCATTGTCACTTTCTCACCTTTGGAATTTGAAAGTACGGCCTCCACGGTAGCGCCACCGCTAATCTCTACATCAAATGCTATTTCACAAATACCGCTGTTCTCTTTAGGGAGGGTATACTTAATACCTTTACCATTCAACTTACCGGTACGACCCTTTATCGCTTTGCCCCTTACGCTATCCATCTCCTGAGCCGGTACCGAAGCGAGATAGGTCTCACCATTAAATTCGAAGAGTGAAAGATCGCGGACTATGGTATTTGCACTACGATACTGAAGGGTGGGAACATCATTGGCGTATTGCCAGTTAGACATCCAGCCGATTACGGGGTGTCTGCCCTCCGGAGCATTGCTAAACGAAACGGCAGCATAGAAGTCCTTACCATAGTCCATCCATTTAGTCACTTCCGGTGCGGACTCCGCCACAAATTTATTCCCATCAAAGTCACCTACAAAATATTGTGCCGCAGAGCCACCGAAAGGTCCTCCGGGATTGATATTGCAGATGAGTACCCACTTATCCCGACCGGTAGGTATACCATTTTTCAGTACAGGGAGTTTAAGAAGATCCGGACATTCCCATACGCCTTCATGTGCGCCATAATCACGTCCGAACTTGCTTTGGAGAGTCCACTCCTTAAGATCGGGAGAAGTGAAAATCAGCATCTCACCATCTAGTGCCGATGCCAGCATAAGAACCCAGCGCTTGCCGCTTTCATCCCAAAACATATTGGGGTCACGACTCTCCCGATGGTAGGCAATTACAGGGTTGCCTTCAAATCGTGTATAAGTATATCCGTTATCAGTGCTGTAAGCAAGGCTCTGAGTTTGTGAGGCATCGGCCGAGGTGAATAGAGCCACTACGGCATCCTTGCCAAAGCCGGCGGTATTAACCTTATCCACAACTGCCGAACCGCTGAATACCATCCCGAGGTCATCACGGTACAGCACCGGAGATTCAGCGTGCCAGTTGATCAGATCTTCAGAGGTAGAATGCCCCCATGCGAGATTTTCCCATTTAGATCCATAAGGGTTCCATTGAAAAGCCAGATGCCATACGCCATCCTTGTAAAACATACCGTTGGGATCATTCATCCAACCATATTCCGGGGTATGGTGAAAGAGCGGACGGAACATCTCACGGTTAGAAGTATCAAATGTATCAGAAAGTTTTATTTCCCGAGTCCAGATTGCTTCGGTCAGGTCACGGAGGTCTGCGCGGTTATTATTGCATCGTATATCCAGCACGATATTACTACCGTCACGATCAGCGAGGGTGAGGGGTACGTAATAATCGATTTTACTCTCTGCCAGAGGTATGTTGACAAGTTCGCTGAGTTTGCCATCGCTCAAAACGCGTATATGAGCCATAGGAGCGGATTCCTGTACCGGTAGTAAAATATACTTTTCATTATTAGCCGAAGTACGCACCAGAATATTATGATCCGACAGATACTGGATATTCAAGTCGTTTCCATCGGCTGCCATAGGGGCAGAGGAGAGGAGTACTCCGGCTGAGATAATTAAAGGCATTAGAAATTTAGTCATGGTTAATGTAAATTTGATTTGAGTTTCATGTTCCGCTTCAGACCACATCTCGCAAGAAATGATAAAAAGCAACGCATTGATTACACCCGCAAATTTAAATAGGATGTAAATAATATAATACTAAAAATGTAACAAATAATAACATAAATGTTGCATCGCAACATTTGTAGCATCAAATGTTACATTCTAATCATCTGATAATCATACCCGGTAATAAAAAGTCGCAGAAAACCCCGTAAAATGTATTGTAAAAATTTTTTGCAGGTATTTATAGTGGATATTTACTTATTTATAGAAAAACTTAAATATTTATTATTATTTTTGTGGCAAAAGAATAAAACACCTTAAGATCAACGTATGCTCTATATCCGACTCTCTAAATTTAAAATCGGCATTGCAATAATATTATCACTTATCTTAATGTGTTCCTGTCATCAAGATAAGAAATATAAAATTGGTGTATCGCAATGTTCGTATGATGATTGGCGGCTGAAACTCAACGAGGAGATAAATAGAGAGGCGCTGCTATATGATGATATGGATATAGAGATAGTCTCAGCCTACGATGACCCTGAGCGTCAGCAGGAAGATGTGAGGCGATTTATACGGGATGGAGTAGCTGTTATAATAGCCTCGCCGCAGAATACAGAAAATCTTAATTCAGTCTTACAGGAGGCTCGGCAGAAAGGTATTAAAGTCATAATATTTGACCGTACTGCGTCAGAAAAATGCTACGATGTATTTGTCGGTGCGGATAATCAGAAGTTGGGTAAAGCAGCCGGAGATTATCTGCTGTATCGCCTTGGGCGCAAGGGGCGGTTTTTAGAAATTACGGGTGCGCCCGGCTCATCGCCGGCCTCCGGCCGCCATGAGGGATTTATGACTGCACTCGCCTCTGCACCGGAGGCCACTTTAATATCTTCAGTACCCGGAGACTGGAGCGAGAACCGAGGAGAAGAAGTTGCAGATTCATTATTGCGGATATATCCTGACATTGATGGAGTGTATGCTCATAACGATCGTATGGCTACAGGTGTGCGCAATGCAGCCGATCGCCTCGGATTGAAAGAGATAGTTATAGTAGGTACCGATGCAGTGCCTCAGGGTGGTATAAAGAGTGTGGCCGAAGGTAAAATTGATGCTACATTCATGTATCCTACTGCCGGAAAGGAACTGATAGCGTTGGCTCATCAGGCGGCTGTAGGCCAACCACTCAAAGACCGATTGATTATCTCCTCAGCACTCCCCGTAGACAGTACTAATGCCGAGATGCTACTGCAACTCGCCAATAGTCTAGATGACGAAAAAAGTAAAATATCTTATCTCAAGGGGATAGTAGATGATTTATATTCGCGTGAGACGGCGCAACGTAATTTCCTGATCGCCATTATAGTAGTGGCAATACTTCTGGGGGTGATAGTATTTGGTGTATTACGGGCATATTTTCAGCAAAAGCGTATCAAGGCCACTCTGAGAGAGAATAATGACCAACTCACCCGCCAGCGTGATGAACTCGAATCATTGAATACAAGACTCAAAGAGGCTACCACCGCAAAACTGGCATTCTTCACCAATGTCTCGCATGACTTGCGCACTCCGCTCACCCTTATTGCCGAACCTATAAATCAGATTAAGGATGCCCCAAGCCTTACTTCCGAGCAACATGACCTGATGAGAATAGCCAATAAGAATATCAAGATTCTTATGCGTCTTATAAATCAGATACTTGATTTTCGTAAATATGAAAACGGCAAACTAACCTTGTCTCTCTCCGAAGCCAATATCCGCGAAAACTTTATAGGGTGGGCCGATGCCTTCCGGCATCTTGCCCTAAAACGCCATATCAAGTTTAATCTGACATTCGGTAATTTAGAGGTAGAGCATGCTGCGTTGGATACGGAAAAGATCGAAAGAATATTCTTCAATCTGATGTCTAATGCCTTTAAGTTTACTCCTCCAAACGGTGAAATCTCCGCATACGTATACAGTACCTCCTCAAGACTGCATATAGAGATAAAAGATTCAGGTAAGGGGATGAATGAAGAGGAGATGAAGTATGCCTTTGACCGCTTCTATCAGGCCGACAAGATCGAGCCGAAGGGTTCAGGTATCGGGCTCGCGGTTACCAAAGCATTTGTAGATCTCCATAACGGTTCAATCACAATCGAGTCTGCACCCGGCAAAGGCACCATGTTTAAGATCGTAATACCGGTTACCCATCTGGAATATACAGAAGATTCGGATAAAAAAGAGATCGCTCATCTCAGCAGGGAGGGTGTAGATGAGGAATTATCAGGAATCGAGACAAGTTTTGACCCTGCTCAAGGTAGTGATACTGATTTGCCGTCGCTGCTCATCATTGACGATACACCGGATATCAGGATGCTGATACGTACCCTCCTGGGGAGAGAATACAATATACTTGAGGCTCCCAACGGAGAACAAGGTATACGAGTCGCTACCAAATATATCCCTGATCTTATAATCTGCGATGTGATGATGCCCGGGATTGGGGGAATGGAGTGTGTGAAGCGACTCAAAAATGAGATCGCTACCAGTCATATACCGGTTCTGATGCTAACTGCTTGCAGTCTTGATGAGCAACGTACCGACGGATTTATATCAGGTGCAGATGCCTATCTGGCAAAACCGTTTAATTTAGAACTCCTTAAGGCTCAATGCGAATCATTAATAAAAAATCGCGAGCGTATCCGCAAGTCTTTGGCAGAGAGTACGGAAAACGGTATCTTAGTGGCTGTTTCTGAACAAGTAAAGTCGCCAAAAGAGTCCAAGAGTGTAGTGCGTCAGGGTGAACGTACAGAACAAGGTATAGAAAATGAATTTTATCAGAAATTTCTCGATATTATTGATCAGGAGATAGGTAACGCTGAAATTAGTATCGAAGAGATCGGTACGCGACTCGGATTGAGCCGAGTTCAATTTTATCGAAAAATAAAGGCAATAACTAATTATTCGCCTAATGAGATTTTAAAAAAGCGCAGGCTTAAGACAGCATACAACAGATTGGTATCTTCTGAGAGTACGGTATCTGAAATAGCGTACAGCGTAGGATTCTCCTCGCCCGGATATTTTGCCAAATGTTTTCGCGAACATTTTGGAGAGTTACCACTCGAAGTGCAGAAGCGTACCTCTAAGATAATTAATCCGGATTAAAAGTAAGCAAAGTCTAAGGCCCGGTGGATGGTGCGGATGCATGAATTATAAAAGTTTACTTAAAATGTCAGATATATGGGACTAAAATTTACACCTGAAAATATTACCAGTCTTGGAGAAGATGAGGTATTTGTGTTCGGAAGCAATCTTGAGGGGCGTCATATCGGCGGTGCCGCGCGGGTGGCACGTGAGAAATTCGGTGCCGTGATGGGTCAGGGTGTCGGGATGCAAGGTCAATCATACGCTATACCTACCATGCAGGGTGGTGTAGAAACGATAAAACCATACGTAGATGAGTTTATCGATCTTGCGCGAGAGTGGGATCAGACTACTTTTTATGTGACCAGGATAGGATGCGGTATCGCAGGGTTTAAAGATGAGGAGATTGCTCCGCTATTTGCCGAGGCCCTCCCGCTCTATAACGTCCGTCTGCCTGAATCATTTGTGAGGATTATAGAGGAAAATAATAAAAAGGGAAGAAGGGATAAGGAAAAAGTATAAGAGCCTAATACGCATAAAAAAGAACTTCACTCCAAAAGTTTGACAAGGACTTTTGGAGTGAAGTTTATTATTGTGTAACCTTAGGGTCGGTATAACCATACGGTTATATGGTGACCTCAACCCTTAGATCTATCCGTATATAATCTGGAGGATAGAAACAGGATTATTTGACGGTTACTTTCTCTGTATTTACAGAAGTCTTGCGGATATAGATACCGGGCGCTGAGGGGAGAGAGGGGAGACGTATGCCCTGAAGAGTGAAGTACTCTGCTGACTCATCTGTAGCGGGAGCAGTGATGTCGGTGATACCGCTGGTATCGGCATCGCTGAGGTCGAGGAGGACTTTATCTGTCCAGCGGCTATCGCCGAAGTTTTCGGTATCAACGGGTACAGCCTTCACACGATACTCATATTTACCATTTGCATCCAGTCCGGTTACGATGTGAGATGCTTTGGTAAGACCTGTAAATGTGAGTGCATCAGCATTTGTCATTGTGCCGGGAGTGAGGTTGGCTATCGGGGTAGCACCTGAAATGAGAGCAGTTGCATCACCGGTGTAGATGTCGGCTTCCTTCACATAAGCGCGAGCCTTATTTTCGGCAGAGAGCCAGATAACGGCATCAGTGTTGGGAGAACCCTGAAGAGTAACCACATAATCTGTGTAAGACGCAGAGAGGGGTATCTCTACAGTTACATAATCTTCGTAAGAATTTTCTACGAGATCAACATAAAGGATAGAGTTATCCTTGTTATATTGAGCCGCATTTACACGCACTGTCACAATACCTGTGTCATCGGTAGTAAATTCGGGCGATTCGAGCAGACCGATATTCTTATTAGATGCGAGACGTACACCAAGACCGCTTTCATAGCCGGTATAACCGTCGGTTTCCCAGCCGTGATTGTCAGAATTGAATACGGTAGAGACTACGAGTTCGGCTTTAGACTCTTTATAAGGAGCCACTTCAAGAGTATAGGTTACACCGTCAGAAGCAGAAGGAGTCCATGCAATCTCAGCCGAAGTCTCACTGAGAACAGTGTGGTGGAGGTCAGTGGGGATGGCTACGAGAGGCTTGGGAGTCTTCATGCACCAGAAAGAGATAGTGCCGTCAGCATTTTTGGTAATATCATTGACAGGCTTACCGAGATAAGAACCGGTGTTGACTTTGGCCGCGGGGGTAGAGTCATCGGTAAAGTCCTTGACACCGTTATAGGGCCAAAGGTCACCGAGAAGGTCGGCCTCGTCGATATCGTAATAAGTCTCACCGTAGTAGGTAGTCTTATTCATCTTAAGTGAATTATCGGCCGGTACGGGAGTTATGCGCTGCATATCGTAATCATTGACTACATTGTTATCCCATGCAGACTGAGAGAAAGTGACATGATAAATCATCAGACCCTCGGTGGCCATATACTCATCCCAGCCCTGTTTCTTACGGTTTTCGAGAATGAAATACTCATTCTTGTCAGAAGGATTGGTGAGTTTAACGGCCTTATCGGTAGCAGCATTTTTCTGATTGAATACCGGGAGTGTATAGAATGTATTATCAGTACCCTCTTCAATATCGATCCAGCCCATGAAGGCCTTCTCGTAAGCGGAATAACCGATAGGTGTATAGCCGTCATTGTTATACGAACCGTAGTCCATCAGGCTCCACGGACCCATACCGAAATGCGGACCATACTGAGTATCGTAAAAGTCGGGGAGGTCAAGACAGTGAGAGAACTCATGGCAGAAAGTACCGATACCATCGATTTTGGTAAGGTCAGAACCATTCAACTCGTTGAATACGGCAAACTTATCAACCTTGGTCTTGTCGAGAGTAAGAGACTTGCCATAATCAGAACCGGAGAGTTCCCACTGGCAGGGCCATACGGAATTCTCGTAATCATCATCCATCGAGGAGGCCTCACCGTCACCGGCATAGAGTACGATTACAACATCACACTCGCCGTCCTTATCGTTGTCATAGATAGAGAAGTCGATTTTAGAGTCGAGACCGAGACAGCCATCAGCCACCATCTCACCTACAGCCTTGTCATTGCCCTGGTAGTCGTTACCGCCATAATAAGAGCGCTTGTTGGGGAGAGTCACAGGGCCGTATACATCAAACTGAGGAGTATATTTACCGTTAGACTGGTCTACAAAATATTGATGAGCGCTAACTTCGCCGGTAGAGAAAAATTCGGTGAATGTAGCGTTAGCGTCCTGATCTTTAAATTTGTAATCAGAATACTGCACGAGCAGAACAGGCACACGGGGAGTACCTGTACTGGGTACCTGACTTGCTTTTTTTGCTACAGCGGCGGGAGAGCGGAATGCGCGGGCCTTGGCGATGCGATCCTTACGCGAAGCGGCAAGTTCCTGTACCGATACGGTCTGAATGCCATCGGTCTCGGCAGCCGGGCGGGCAGAAAGGTTATCAGCCACTCTTACCGAAGAGATACCCTGAAGAGTAGTGTAATAATAGAAACCATCGGCGCCTTTTGCTACCGCTGTACCATCGGGAGTAGCGAGAGTATGGAAGAACTCATCGCCTACACGCTGCAGAGCCACTGTAGAGCCATCGGGTTGTACATAATCATGCAGACCCTTACGAGCAGGTATAGCCCAAAGGGAAGCGGTGCCCAGAGTTATACCTAAAGTGGATAAAAGTAAAGATTTTAAGTTCATGAAGGTTGAATATTATAGAAGATTTTAGAATCTATAAAAGATTAAACGGTTGCGAGGAGAGAAGTATTATATGTATTTATTCTAATAAGAATATACACTTAAGAGATAAATGGGGAGAGATAATAGGGGACAGAAACAATCAAGGGAGCCCCCTTCAGGAGCCCCCTTGAGTATGAGGATAATAAAAAATCTTATTTAGCGGGATGGGGCTCAACGTTGATAAATTTTCTGCCTTCTTTACCGGTAGAGAAAACTACAACGCCATCGATCAGCGCGAAGAGAGTGTGGTCCTTACCCATGCCTACATTAAGACCGGGGTGATGCTGGGTGCCACGCTGACGCTTGATGATATTGCCTGCTTTGCAGTTGCTACCCCCGAAGATTTTGACGCCGAGGCGTTTGCTTTCTGATTCGCGGCCGTTCTTAGAACTACCGACACCTTTTTTATGTG
>CAMWNR010000043.1 GCA_947175665.1 uncultured Porphyromonadaceae bacterium | reverse complement strand
GACGCGTCTGCGCGCTCTCTTTATAAGATCGCTGACAAAAACATAGGCATCGAATATCTGTCCGTCGAATAGAATACCCTCACGGGGAGGCAATGATGTCTTAAGGAAGAAATCCACCTTGCCAGATAGTTCTTTAATCTTATTGTCATGCTCCGAGAGTCTGTGGTCAATCCGATTCTCCATGTACAGAAGCCTCTGGTCTATGCTGTGTCCTCTGAGCAGGTATTCTTTCAATACTTTATTTGCCCATTGACGGAATTGAATACCACGGACCGTATTGACCCTATATCCAACCGAAATGATAACATCAAGATTGAAATATTCAATCAATCTGGCGACGTTGCGATTTCCCTCTTGGCGAACTGTTCGGAATTTCCGAACAGTTGCATCTTTCATTAATTCTCCGGAATCAAATATATGTTTGAGGTGCTCGCTGATATTGGCCTTGCTTGAATTAAACAGTTCAACAATTTGAGCCTGACTCAGCCACACCGTTTCATCCTCAACCCTGACTTGGAGGGCTAAGGTTTCATCTGGCTTATATACTATAATTTCATTCTCCTCCGATGTAGGGATAAGAGATGGCGAGATAATTTCATCCATAATATCAAGAAGAAGTAATATACTACTGCATATAGGATACTTTTAAAGTATTCTATACGATTGCAAAATTACAAAAATATTCTGACACTGAGGACATAATATGTGACAACTCAGACTAATCCAGCAGTCTTTTGCCATGCGGTAAATTCCTTAATTAGATGGATATGACTCTTTTTGTAACGGACCTTTGTACTTGACGCACTAAACCGCATTGAGGTGTACATAGTCGCTCCAAATATCATATTCACGCTATCTTGTCTAATCACAGATTAGGGTGAGGGAGGTTAGGGAGAGGGAGACCTTGTAGGGGATGCCGTATTTGCGGGGAGGTTTGGATCTATAATAGTATAGAGTTTTTTGAGGATCATAATGATTAAAGGTGGCGGTTCTTGTCTCACCGGCGGGGATATGCAGATTAATCTCGGATACTCTCTTGTGCAGCATCCTCTCTTGCATATCAAGGTATGTTATCTCGAGACTCAGCGATTGCAATGCCATCTCGCTATTGTTGGTGATGCAAATACTCTCGCGTGCTGAAGAGGCCGCCTTATCATACCCGCTCATCGCTATCAGATCCCGGTAGGGGAGTAATTCCTCACCGGTTACGGTTATCACCGCGGAAGATGGTTGATTGCCGGAAGAAACATCATTATTTCGGGTAAGGGGAGACTTGCGATTGGCGTTACTTTTCACTGCTCCCTTTGCCGGAGTGTTGGTAGTGCGAATGCGGCGCGCAAAGGATGAGGAACACGGTAACAGAGGTGTCATCGTCACCAATCCGCACATCAAACATATAGGGTATATTTTAGATATATATTTCTTCACGGTCAATGCTTTTGGGGGTATGTGTCTTCACGGTCAATGCTTTTACAGATACCTCACTGCCGATGAGCATGGAGGGTTGCCGTCAAAGGCAGGCAATACTTTGCGGAGGCCGGAAGGGAGTTTGGAGGCCGGATCTTCGGTGCGTATTCTGGTGCTGAGTCGCAAAGTATTCCACAACGTAGGGAGGAAAAGAGACGGGGTAACGGAGATTTTAATCTTAGGTGCAGAGATATAAAGAATGTCTCCCTCAGCCGATAGTTTGCCGGCGCAAGGGATAGGAGCGGTCAGAATATCCTTGCGTAGTTTGGAGTGTAATGATAAAGAGAACTGCGAAGGGTCGGCTGAGGCGGTAGCACTACCTACCTTCATGCCGCGCGAGAATCTGCAATCCACACTCTCATACAGATAAATGTCATATACACCCTTTTGAAACCTTGATTTCAATATAAGCAGAGAGGTCTCATCGGCCGGATACTCCCATATCCCCTCTAACGGATCGACAGCGATAGAAGTCAGAAACTTATCGGCAGCAGATAAAGAGTCGAAGATAGCGAGGTCATGACCATCAGATGCATAGTCAGAATCTGCCGGCGGAATATATTTTGCACCTGCTGCGATGCAAATCCAGCACGATAAAACGGTCAAAAGTATGCGCAACCTCATTACTTACTTAGAATATGTTACGGTTTGGTAGAGAAGGTATAACTCAAGCCGAAACTAAGTATCTCCTTGAGCGACCAATAACGCCATGATGTAGACAAGCGGTCGGACGACGAGTCAAAGCGCGGGTGCAGATATATCTGGGTAGAGAGAAAACGGTTGATATTGAACACCAGGGTATTCTCCCAATCGGCCAGAAAGTAGGAATAATCTGAAAAGAGGAATAATCTGGACTTCCAGTTGATGTTTGAAGTAATATCCCACGTCAGTGTCAACTCCGCGCTCGAACCGATCTCACTATGTGTGTATCTGTCGGCCGCAATATTATATTGCAGATGATCGATACGGTTAGAGAGACAGGTCTTGAGATTATAGGAGATAGGTGAGATGGAAGCGGCGAATTTAAGAGTATTGTTTCGCGCATCCAGGTTATAGGTCATACCGAGACCTACATTAAAATCGCCCGGAGACAGGAAAGATGCCGCAAGCGCCTCCGAGTCGGCAGGATATGCATTGAAAATCTGAGTTTTAAACTGCAATGTAAAAGAATAGAACCACTTTTTAAAAGCCTTCAGACCTAATTTGAGGTTATATTGCAGCAGATCTTGCGAAATCGAGTACGGGTGCAAAGACTCACGCGGATTCGAATTTAGGGCAAGTTTATAAGAGAGATTGCTGGTAAACATCTTATTGGGGTGGAAATTGGTATTGAGTACCACATCCCAATTGAAGTTAAAGAGGAGAGCCAGGTAATTGTTGCCCCCCTGATACCAGTTGCGGCTAATGTAGGCCTGCGAAAATTGCAGACCACCCCCTACGGTGTGTAGCCAGTTGATACGCTTCTGTTCGAATTCGGGTATGATGGCGGCCTTAGTATCCACTTCCGGGAGGTCAAGACGGTTAAGGAAGGCCTTAAAACTATGGTCATCTTGCGGTAAACGCGGAGGAGCAGGGAGATCCCAATAAGCATATTGTATCTTTTCAGGGTTATTGACCATAAAGAGGTACTGTATATCCTGATAGATACGTTGCGCTTTAAGGCTTGTGGCGAGCCAGCCCGGGATAGGTGAGAAAATCCCCTCGTTAACGTCAGCATAAATCTCTTCAGGTGCCACCCGATTGAGTGAATCGGTACTGATCGAAAGCACCTCATCACCCTCCTCCAGTTCCGTAGCCTCTTCTTCGTAAAGGATACCTGCATATCGGTCACGATCGTAAGCGTACTGACGGGGATCCATTGAGAACACCGGCGGAACCGGAGTCAGATCAGGTGTGGAGACAGTACGAAATCCGCTATATATAAGGGGTTCAAAGGTGGTAGGGGGGAATTGGGTGTAATAATCATTAATAACCGAATCGGTAGGAATATCACTCCATAACTCCTCAATAGATCTCTCGGAGATAAGCGGGTGATGTCTGAGTCCGCACTTATCGCACACCTCCGTATCGTCAAGTTGGTGAAGATAAGGGAGAGTAATCGGGCGACCTTTTGATTCAGTATACTGATGGTAGGGAGCAGCGAAAGCGGCCACCGTCAGTGTGGAGAATAAAAGAGAGTTTACAAAACGTTTCATTACTTATCCGGTGTGAGAATTAAATCGTATTGAGGAGAATTAATTATTTCGTAAGCCTTGCGGAATATGGGATCGTGGGTATTATAGACCTTGAAATAGGTAGAATTATCATAGATGTCACGTCCTATCAGACCCTTGATACTCATTGCGAAGAGAGGTTTGGCGCGATCGAACTGCTCATGATCAAACTCCACATTTTCCTTATCGGCGAGCGCCTTGAGGTCATTAAGCATATCCGGTGTAACCTCAAAATATTTAACGAAGAGGTCATCATTCTTATACTTCTTCTTAATCTCCTTACGGTGAGAATCTACATAAGAGATAACATATCGGTTTATAAGCCCTTTAGCCATGACATTACGGTAATACCGTGTAAATTCGGTAGTATCGAGAGGTACAAACTCATCAGGCATAATGCCGCCTCCGCCATACACAGGGCGACTAAGTCTGAGAGTGCGATATACTGTAGAATCGACCAGTTTTATAGAATCCTTATGCATCAACTCCCCCTGATTAAATCGGTTTTCTATGTCGCGGCGGTAAGCCTCCTCGTTACCTTTCTCGTAAGGTTTCTGAATATCGCGACCGGTAGGGGTATAATAATGAGCGATAGTGAGCCGTATCATGGAACCGTCCGGGAAAGGTATCGGGCGCTGAACCAGTCCTTTGCCGAACGACCGGCGACCCACCACTACCGCGCGGTCATGATCCTGAAGAGCGCCCGCTGTAATCTCGGCGGCCGAAGCCGAATATTGATTAGTCATAATCACCACGCGCCCGTTGTTAAAGATCGGTTTGCGTCCGGCAGGGGAGGTATAGGCCTCATAACGGGGCGACTGGAGACCCTCGGTATAAACGGCAAGTTTGCCAGGGTCAAGAAATTCGCCCAGCATCTCGATGGCAGCCTGCAGGTATCCGCCACCATTGTCAGAGAGATCAAGTATAAGTTGGGTCATCCCCTCCTTGGTAAGTCGGTTTAGTGCCTCCCTTACCTCCTTGGGAGTATCTGCCGCAAACTTGTTAAGGCGGATATATCCGGTATGGGCATCGACAAGATAAGCCGCATCGACCGAATTGATAGGTATATCCGCGCGGGTGATACGGAAATCAATGGTATCCGGACGATTATTCTCATATCTAAGAGCCTTGACATTGACAACAGTGTTTTTCGGACCTCGCAGGCGCTTCATAATATCCGAATTTTTCATCTTGACTCCCGCTATAGATGTATCATTGACTGCGATAATACGGTCACCGGCCAGAATACCTACCTTTTCAGAAGGGCCGCCGCTCACGGTCTGGATTACATAGAGGGTATCATTATTCATATTGAAAGTGATACCTATGCCGGAGAAATTACCCTGCAGGGGTTCGTTGAGTTCGCGGGTCTCTTCCGGGGTAGAATAAGATGAATGCGGATCGAGTTTCTCCAGCATACCCCGTATGGCATCATCTACAAGTTTCCCTTCATCTACCGAGTCAACATATAACTGAGCGATAGCCTTCTCAGCCATAAGGAGTTTACGATCGGGCGAATCAACACCGATAGCCCCGCTTCTGAAAGTAGAGGTGATGACAAGAGCCATGATAAACGGCACTGTCAAAGACGATATATGTTTCTTATTAAATTTCATTGTTTATTTTGAATACTATAAAAATAGTTAACTTATAGTTAATCTGTCGAGACAGTACCCGAGCCGAAAACAGCCGGAGGTTATCCCAGCATCCGGATTACATCTTCATGCGTAGGTATAAATCGAGCAGTATCCACACCGTGATGCTCAAGTTCTCTTACCATAGAAGAGGAGATGTAACTCAAGGCGGGGAGAGAGGGTAAGAGCAAAGTGTCGATGTTAAATAATTCGCGGTTGGTATCAGCCAGCAGCCGTTCATATTCCGCATCGGCAGCATTTCTGAATCCTCTTATCAATACCCCGGCACCGGAGTGTAAGGCAGCCTCGGCCGTAAGACCCGAATAAGATATAACCGAGATACCCGGAATATCTTTAAAAAGATTCTCGATCACATCGACTCTCTGCCGAATATCGCTTTCGGCGGATTTGTTGAAATTATAGCCTATGGCAATACAGATTTCAGGAAATATTTTACGCGCACGGGCTACAATATCCAGATGACCAACGGTAAAAGGGTTGAAACTCCCTGCAAAAAATGCTTTCATTTACAGAAAATCTTAGATTTCCGAATCATCCTCGATGATAAGGTTATCGATAATAAAGTTCTGACGGTCCATAGTGTTCTTACCCATGTAGAACTCAAGAAGAGCCTCAACAGAGTCCTGCATATCGAGAGTTACAGGGTCAAGACGCATATCGGGGCCAATAAATTCGGCAAACTCCACATCGTTAATCTCACCGAGACCTTTAAATCGGGTGATCTCAGCATTATTGCCGAGTTTCTCGATAGCGGCGATCCTCTCCTCATCAGTATAGCAATAGTAAGTATCCTTCTCACCCTTAGAGTCAGAGGTGTCGTTATTCTTTCTCTTCTTACCCGAGGGTCTGCGCGAAGTTTTCTTATTGCGTACGCGGAATAGGGGAGTCTGCAAAATATATACATGTCCCTCCTCGATAAGGTCAGGAAAGAACATAAGGAAAAACGTGATAACCAGAAGGCGGATGTGCATACCGTCTACATCGGCATCTGTGGCTATGATAACTTTATTATATCGCAGCCCGTCGATGCCGTCTTCAATATTAAGCGCGGCCTGGAGTAGATTAAACTCATCATTCTTATACACCACCTCGCGCGTCATACCATAAGAGTTAAGAGGTTTACCACGCAGAGAGAAGACGGCCTGAGTCACAGCGTTGCGCACCTTGGTAATGGTACCCGTAGCCGAGAGACCCTCGGTGATGAAAATCGAAGATTCGGGACGCAGATCCTCCTTGGCGCTCTTAGCCAGATTATCATTCAGGTGTATACGGCAATCGCGCAGTTTCTTATTGTGGAGGTTAGCCTTTTTAGCCTTATCGCGAGCCAATTTGGCTACACCCGACATCGCCTTGCGCTCCTTTTCAGAAGCAGCGATCTTACGCATCATCACATCGGCCACATCGGTATGCTTATGCAGGTAATCATCAAGGTCTTTCTTGACATAATCACCTATAAATTTATTAACCGTAATAGCATCCTCCTTAGGCGAAATTTTTGCTGATCCGAGTTTGGTCTTGGTCTGAGATTCAAACACCGGTTCCTGGATGCGTACGCTTATTGCGGCGATAAGTCCGTTGCGGATATCGGAAAATTCAAATCCCTTGCCCGAAAACTCCTTGATAGTGCGTGTGAGGTGTTCGCGAAATGCCGAGAGATGCGTACCACCCTGGGTGGTATATTGACCGTTGACAAAACTGTAATACTCCTCGCCCGGTTTGTCGGTATGGGTTATGACAGCCTCAATATCATCCCCTTCGAGGTGTATGATCGGGTATAGAGGTTCTTCGGGGAGATGCTCCTTAAGCAGATCCTGCAGACCGTGACGGGATGAATACTTCTTATCATTAAAATAGATAGAGAGGCCGGTATTGAGGTAAGTATAATTCTTGACCATAGTCTCCACAAAATCGAGATTAAACCGATAATTGTGGAATAAAAGAGGGTCGGGATGAAACTCAACTTTTGTACCGTTAGGTTCCGAAGTGGGTAGCGGATCTGTGAGTTCGATAAGTTCGCCCGCTTCAAAAGAAGCCCTGACCATCTTACCTTCGCGAAAAGATGTAACCACACAGCGAGATGAAAGGGCGTTGACGGCCTTAAGGCCGACACCGTTAAGGCCTACGGACTTCTGGAAATTCTCATCATCAAACTTACCACCGGTATTAATATCGGAGGCAACCTCCTTAACCTTACCCAGAGGTATACCGCGACCATAATCTCGAATGGTAACGTCACCGTCATCGGTAACAGTGATATCTATACGTTTGCCGGCGCCCTGATTAAATTCGTCGATAGAGTTATCCACCACCTCTTTTGTAAGTACATAGATACCATCCTCGGCATGCGAACCATCGCCAAGTTTACCGATATACATACCCGGGCGTCGACGTATATGCTCATTCCACGACAAAGACTTGATAGCATCATCGGTATAACTCCCTATGACGGAATTTTCAATCTCCGGGATATTTTCAGTGGGATCGACATGAGTTTCGTCCGATCCTGAAGAGGCAGTAGTGTTATCGGCCGAGGGTGTAACAGCAGTAGTATTATCCTGCTGAGGGGTATCGAAAAGAGAAGGGGTATCAAACGACATATCTAATTCAGAATAGTTATAAAGTCGGGGTTACAGATAGAGGGTAATAGACTCCATTAAATAGGAAAAGCGAGCCTAAAAGCCTACTATTCCAAGTAATCACCAAAGTTAATAATAAATCCAAAGATACGCAAACCCGCATAAAAATTCACGGGCGGATTAGAGGACATAAATCGCTGTAATTAGAGACGGTGGGGTGAAAGAAGATGATGTATTAGCATCGACGCGGGAATCAGAATTATCAGGCCGAGGGTGAATTCTATTCCTTGGGGGAGATTGATGTTAAGGGTTGACATCATTTCGCGCGACCACTCTATCCAGCATAAGTGGAGCAGGTAGAAGGCAAAACTTGCATTGCCGAGTTTTACCAGGGGTCGCCACGCTAATGCAGTGGCCAATCCGCGTGAGCCGTTGGTTATGGTAAATATTGTTATCACCAATGCTATTATTACCCAATAATAACTGCTGAGGGTGTATTTTAGTGGAATCTCACGCGCCCCCAATATGAAGATATAACTTGCAGTAAACGCTAATAAGATAAGTATATCGGACAAGTAGGGTTTTAAGACAAACGACTTTTTGCCGATACACCGATAAAGCAACATCCCGATGCAGAACGGGAAGAGTTGCATCGGAGGGAATATGTAAATGACGTAATATGTCAGGCGCAATGGAATACGATACAGTATATAACCGTATATCGCAATACCGGCAATACAGAGTAGAACTATATGTTTGACAGGTAGGGAAAATAACCGGCGAAATAAAGGAAACATAAGATAGCAGAACATCAGCGAACTTACAAACCATGTTATGCCATATATGCCAAAGAAAACATCCGGATCAGCCGACCAACTCTGAATCATAAGCAGAGTAGGCCATAATGTATTCCAATCAAAATCAAAGTCCATTATGCACAACTGTAGTAAAATGGAAATGTAATACAGCGGTGCGATACGTTTAAAACGATTCCATAGAAATCGTAATGGGGCGGGGCACTCCTTCTTATCAAACGAGAGCATCAGTACAAATCCGCTCAATATAAAAAATAGTACAACTGCGTAATCGCCAAAGGCTAATGTGAGAGGAGAATCTTTAAAGGCGAAGTGATGTGCGAAAATCATAATCGCGCCAAAGGCACGCAGAGACTGTAGGGAGCGAATCATAAATATCCCAAGGTTCTACCTGACCGGGAGATCAGGAGTTAATAAGCAGTGCGGTGGCAGTGGCGGCAATCCCCTCGCGGCGACCTGTGAAGCCGAGTCCTTCGGTGGTGGTAGCCTTGACCGATACGCAATCGAGAGGTATCATCATTATCCCGGCCAGTGCGGATCGCATGGTATCGATATGCGGTCGGAATTTAGGCTTCTCAGCCATAATGGTTATATCTGCATTATTAATCTTCCACCCTTTGGCTGCGATAATAGAGCAAACCTCTTTCAGAAGAATCTTAGAGTCAATACCCTTATAGGCCGGGTCAGTATCAGGAAACAGTTTACCTATATCTCCCAATGCGAGCGCGCCGAGCAGAGCATCGCAGAGAGCGTGGATAGCGACATCAGCGTCGCTATGACCGAGCAAACCGTGGGTGTGCGGTATCTTAACACCGCATATCCATAAATCCCGCCCCTCTACAAGGCGATGAACATCAAAACCGGAACCGATACGTAGTTGCATGAGAGTTTATGAGTTTATTAGCGTCGTCTCTTGCCGAGGAGGTCGCGCAATCCGTCCATATCAAATGTGAGGGTAAATCGGAGGGTCTGGTCGAGAGGGGAACTCTGAGCGGTAGCGAGCATATAAGATGCATCAAGTTGCACTACATTGAGCGAGAAGCCCGCACCGAAAGCAAAGTAAGAGCGACCACCTTTAGAGGCATTCTCATAGTTATAACCGGCACGCACGAAAAACTGCTGATTGTAAGAGTATTCCGCACCAAACGATACGTTAATCTCCTTTAACTCCTCAGCAAAGCCACCCGGGGCGTCAGAGAAACTCTTGAAGATACCGGTTATAGGCGACATATTCTGCCACTTCTGTTCAGCCTCATCGTAGGCCGCTTCACCCTCGGGAGTCTGTTCGAAATCCTGACGTCGCGGTTTGGTCGGCACAAGAAGTTTATTGAGGTCAAGGCCGAATCCTAAAGTATGATAATCGGCGAGCGGAAACATAAAGTTGGCGCCTAATCTTAAGTTGGTGGGGAGGAAGGCGTAAGTAGATCCGTGGTCGTAACTTACCTTCGAACCGATATTGCTGATATCGAAACCCCACGAGAACTGACACTCATTGCGTCCGATCATAGGGTAAGTTACAAAGTAACCGGAAATATCGGCACTGAAAGCCGATGCGGCGGTATTTGTTTCGCCCGACATTTCATCTTCAAACGAGAGGTCGGAAAGGATGTATCGCAATACCACACCCATCGAGAATTTAGATGATAGTTTGCGCGAATAGCCCAGATCAAAAGCAAATTCGTAAGGATTGATAGTCTGCGCGCTCACGGCACCCGACTGCGAGTTCATCGTCACCTCACCTAAAGAGAAATAACGGAAAGAGGCAGAAAGAGCCTGATTGTCACCGCTGCCAAGTTTCCAGTACCCGGCAAGGTTCGCTAAGAATATATCATTTACGATTTTGCGTAACCAAGGGGTATAAGATATGGCCAGACCGCCGGTAGAATATCCGAAAGCATATTTCGAAGGGTTCCAGAACTGAGAGTTCATATCCGGATCGGTAGCCGCACCGAGGTTACCCATCGATGATCCGCGGGCATCCGGAGCGATACTGAGCGTAGTCACACCGGTATTAACCGGGTTGAAACTATTCTCCTTGATGTCGTTGTCAGGGTTAGCCGCCATAGCGGAGATAAATCCGGCCAAGGCGAAAGTAAGAGGGAGTATAAATCGTCTGATGTTCATTATGCTAAATCTCCGTTATGGTTTTTGCGGTTGCACATCGGCAACAAAGTGAGCAAACTGTATATATTACATTACAGACTCTTATAAATAAACTGATATAAGCGCTTATTATTGCCTTGCGGTTGTTAAAAAAAGAGAGCGCTCCGGGCAGAGAGATCTCTGAGCCGGAGCGCGATATGTAGATATAGTTTAAAAAATCTTTGTAAGTTATTGTGTCGTGATTGACATTTCTTGTGAGTCCGGGTTTAAATTACCGGTACAGAGATTGTAGCCGAATGCCCCTTGCCTGATTTATTGCCGGTCTCGATTATATATGCTTTATACAAGCCTTTGGCTACGGGAGTACCGGCATTGTCGCAGGCATCCCAGCGATAAGAAGAGCCGTCAAATCTGTCTCTGCGCACCAGCATGCCGTTGGCGTCAAGAATCAAAATATCGGCACTTGCGGGAGTCTCACCTATAGAAGTGAATGTGCCATAACCTGCCACCGCGCTCTCTTCGAGTGCTATCGCAAATCTTGACGCTTCGGGGTTGTAGTCAAAAGAGAGTTCGCTGTATCCGACATTGCCGTTAGCATCAAAGACTTTGATTTTAGCCAGGTGAGTGCCACGTGCCAAATCGACCACCGGGATATTTTTAGAGAATCCGCGGCCCGAGTCGGTGATCTGAGGTTGCATAGAAGATGCGCCGGGATAATTGATGCCGTCAATATATAATTGGAAAGTAGGCACCAGAGGAGAATCTGCAAATGAGAGGGCGAAATTATCGGTAACCTCTACGTTAAGCGCGCGCAAATCGTTGTCATACTCAAATCTGATGATTTCAGGAGCCTCATTATCCATTTCGGCCGAAGAAGAACCCTCCGGGGTATCGGCAAAACAGCACTCGATACGGCGACCGGCACCGATTTTGCGTGACGCATCGTAAGTTACAGCGTGTATATAGGCTGTCTCACCGATAAACTGACGAGACTCGGCCGGCACGAATAAGCGTACTGTAAATTTACCGTCGACTACATCAGCAGCGCTCATACTCAACTGGGTATCCGCATACCTCACATCAAGAGGCTTCTCGTTAGTGCCGGTGCATATATCGGTAGAGCGGATAATCTTGGCGGGTTCCATGAGTCTTACCACCACTGTGCCGTTAAACTCGGTATCAACGCTATTTACATCGTTAAACAAGGGGACGTAGCCGGAAAATTCCAGATATTCGCCCGGAGTAGCCTCGTATGAGGCTGATTCTGTCTGCAGGTTACGGTTTACGACAGGTATGGTAATAGCCGGGTCGCAGATAAGTTGATAAGCCAACTCGTTATTATACACCGACAGAGTCTTCATTTTTGCCCAGGCCTCACCGATAGTGAGATTCTTCTCATGATAAGGTGAAGATACATAGACACCGTTGCGGAAGAGGCTCACATAAAACTGTTTTACAAACTCCTCATTCTGGCCGGCCCAGGTTTCGCGGGTAGCCACGATAGAACCGAGCATACCGTAAGGAGTGGCGGTAACTACCGAACTTCCGATACCGTGCACACCACGGTCAGAATTGGTGATGGTACAACCGGCGAAAAGCATAAGAGGATTAATCTTGTTGCGAAGTTTGAAAACATCTGATGAGTAGAAGAAATCACCCTCGCGATTAAGCGTATACTCACCGCCATGTCCATAATAAGTCGCCAGATAACGCCCCTCGTTGAGATTACTGAAGAATTTACGCTGTGCCTCCTTATATCCGTATGCATCAATGGCAATAGTGGTGGATATAGAAGAGCCGTTATCGATATTGTTGAGATAAGCGGAGTGGCTGACAGCCTGCTGATCGTGAGTGTGGTTGTCACCTACACCTCCGATAGAAGTGTGGAGGTTCATATAATACTCATGATCCTTGATATTTAGGAAATTCTCCACCTTATCAATCACAATGTCAGCCTCGGCAGGGTATCTGACGGGTAGAATACCTACGCCCACCTGTACTTTCTGGTTCTCAAGGAGTGAGGTAGAGAAATAGTCATTCATCATGCCGTAAAAGTCATTGACATTCATGGCACCGCGAGATTGATTCATGGGGTGAGATTGATAAGCGATAATACCACCCTCCGGGTCTTTCTCATTAATCACACCGCGAAAATCAGCAAAGAGCGGGCCCATAAGGAGCAGGTTCTTGCATGAATAAGCAGATTGATAAGCCATCTTGACAGCGGCACGGTAAGCCATAGGGTCAGGCACACCACCCGAGAACTCATTATATATTTCGTTGGTAGTACCTACGACTACCTTCATATTATCGTAATTGCGGTGCAGATCAGCGAGGCGCTCGGCCGATTCGCGAAGCGACTCGGTGCAGATTATTATAAGGTCGGCACCCTGAGCGAGTTCGGCGTGGAGATTCTGATTTTTAATTTCAGTGTAATCGGTGGTATAGCCGCTGATCTGGAGTTGAGGCACCATAGGATTGAAGATGACGAGTTGCGGCATCTCACCGGTATGTGAAATTTTGCATAATCCGTCAGCACCGTCAGGCACCACGCCCAGTATGGAAGGTGCGGTAGGATAGGTGATATCCATTGCCATATAGGAGGCACCCCCCGGAATACGTATTTTAGCACTTTTATTACGCGCGAGTTTGGGGAAAGAGATGCGATCCTGCTTCAGTTTCTCATTTAATCCGACCAGATCGGGGATATTGCGCTGATAGGTAATGGTCCAGTGGTCTACATGCGAAGTAGTAGTGATGGTATCGCCCGGATCGCAATATACAAAAGCCTTTGCTACCGGACCGGTAATAGTGGTAGAGGCCACCTCAGGTGTAACGGCGGTGAAATTTGCCGAAGAGGACTCGGTAGTGATGGTGGTCACCGGATCGGGAGCACCCTCAAGGCCGTATCTAAGTTCAACAGCGATCTTACGGTCGATATAGTAATGGCAGTGCATCGCGCCTGAAGCGTTTTCGATAGCACCGGGGAGATAGATATCCCAGTCTACCTGCGGTTTCTCGTGAGTGGTTTTCTCTCCAAAGAAGAGTTGTCCGCTGTCGGTATGGTTATGACATAAATCCTCTTCATGAAAGAGAAAAGAGATGCCTGAACTCATCTCATCGAGAGATGCCACACCATTAGAAGAAACTTGCTTCATCTTAGGTGCCGAACCTGTATCGGAAATGAAATAATACCCCTTTTTAGAATAAATATTGCGGGGTTGAGCAGAGAAATATCCGCCACATTCATACTGCTTGGACGAGATGGTAAAATTGATTTTCTCCACACCGACACCGTAAAAATAAACCTTGTCATTATGATGAAATACGGGTATTTCGGGGAGTTCGTCGGAATACAGCACAGAGCCGCCGGCCGAAGTGAAGTTAGTGCTTAACTGTGCTCCGCCGCGTCCGAAAATAGTGATGGATTCAGGGTTGGAAAATCCCATATCGCGTAAGGTCTGATAAGAGATTTCATATACACCTGACTGCTCGATACCGACTTTCACCCATTTACCGGTATTAAGGCGGGAAGAGGGTGCGAAGTTGACTGCCGCATCTGCTCCCGAAGTACGGAGCATAGCGAGGATCGGTATAAGAAAGTAGCGTAGTTTCATATTATCTGTTATGAAGAGGTCAGTTTAACTGATTATTTAAATTTCGTAATTAAGATAGGGGTGTCATGGACAGCGCCGTCGCCCGGTATAAATATCCGAATTGAGTCGCCCGGAGATAACCGATAGGAGACATCGGCAGGAAAGAGGGTAATATCGCCGGTCTTAATAACATTATTTTGTGAGATACTGGTTATCGCCTCGGGCCACTGACCGGGTGATAGGGTGATGGGTTGGCGCCTTTCGATACTCTCCGTTACTGTATCCGCATCACCGGATGCCGTTGTAAACACTATCTCAAGTTTATCGGGGAGCATCTGCGATGCGCCGTCGGGAGCCTTCTCAGCGGGAGGGAGCGGTTCGGGTATCGGCCTGCTCTTCTGCCAATCACCAATCACAATCGCATTGTCAAAGCATAAAGAGGCAATGTCGATAGGGAGACCCGAGCGGAAGTCAGATTCAATCCCGGCAGGGAGGATGATAATACTCGCGGTCCAGTCGCCGATATACCGGAGAGAAAATCGCGGAGGGATACTTTTACCCAATCGCGCACTCTTCACCGCCAAAGCCGGAATCGCTACAAACGACTCTGCAAAGTCCGGTATATACAAAGGGCGGTCAGAGAGAAGCCAGCAAGAATCGGCCCACATATATATACCGCTCCCTCTACCCGGCACTCCGGCCGCAATATCGGTAATTGGAGGTATGTAAGTAGATATTTTCATCCCGATGCGTTACTTATAATCAAGAGATAATGCACTCTTAATATGCAAAATTAATATAAATTGGTGATACGGCAAGATTTACTCTCTAAGGTGCGGTGACGGCAAGTTTTTTGGTCTTGGTTACCGAGGCACCGTTTTCTGCAATTACAGTAGCCCTGTAGAGGTAAATACCTCTTGGTATACGGGTACCGTTAGAGTCAGAGAGATCCCATGCTACCGAAAGGGCAGAATTGCGATCGGTAGTGGCGATGGCATCTGATTTCCAGACAGAGGCACCGTTAAGGTCAAATACCTCAATCATGTAATCAACCTGAGTGAGAGGGGTATCGGTAGAGAGTGTAAAGTTTACCTTCTCTCTTGCCGGATTCACATCAGTATATAGATCATAAATCTGCGGGGGAAGGGTAGCCGCAACTTCAAACTCAAGTTCCGCGGTAGAGAAATTACCGGCATTATCCCAGACAATGATGCGCAGGGTATGCTTGCCCGGTTCGATGTCATTAAGGGGATAAGTAAGCGAACCGGATGTGGAATCATCAATATCGGGAGTGAAGTAAGAGTTGAGGTCATCATACTCCTTCTTCCCGTCGAGGGTCAGGGTAATCTTATGGCCGATACCGGCATCAGAGAGATTTATGCCCGAAGGATCTGAAACTTTCAGCAGTAATATAGAAGAGGTGTGAACCACACCACCATTGCTGAAGTCCTCGCGATTGAGAGCAAACAGGGAGATAACGGGACCCTGATTATCATCATCAGCCTCGGTATTGTAACCATATACATACAACTTGTCAGATGCGCCATGCGCCTCGCTCAGAGTCGGATCCTTCTCTTTACGTTCACTCCTCTGAGCATAAAAAGTGAGCCGTGCAGCCGAGAAATTATTTTCGATTTCGGCCGGAATCTGTACTACGGCAGACCAGACACCGTTTTTGACAGAGGCCGAACCGCGGTATAGAAGAGTACGGCGATCATTGTAATGCTTGACCACCCCATTGTCACCATTGCCAAAAGTATCTATAACCTTTTCGGCATCATAAAGTTGGATATCGAGGATACCATTAAACTCCGTATCTGTTTGTCCGTCACCATTAAGGATGGAACCGGAGAGAAGATTTGAAGATCTGGCCGGCAGAACAGGATAATCAGCCGCCGCAGCAGCGATAGGGAGATGATTGATACTATCGAGCGACACGGTATAGGCCGGAGTCTGAAATCTCATGGCCGGATTACCGATAAGGCAGAAACGGAGTTTGTTGTCGTCAGAACCCCTGACCGCATTTTTAGCATCACGATATATATCACCGATACGTCTGGAATCGGCATTCTTATTATTTTCTGTAAAGAAAGCAGCCGCAAACGCCTTGCTGAGTGTGCCGTTAGGACTCATATATACAGTACGAGAGGGGCAAACGGTCGCTATAAGACCCCCTTTAGGATTAGCCCAAAGGAGTTCGGCACCCGATCGCTCATCGTCATCATAACGGGCAAACTCACAGGTAGCGGCATAGAGGAAAGGTAATTTCGTGTTGGTGAAAGCCTCTATGTCAGTACGGTTTAGCAGATCCTCATGGCTCCAGCCATAAGTGGAGGCGTGGCCGATATAGTTGATAAAGGCTACACCGTCATTATTCCAGAGTCTGAGCATCTTCTTCTTAGCCTCCGGATAGGTATGACCGGTAGCACCCGACACGAGGGGGTAAGTATCGAGATAGAGACGCTCGTACAGATAATTTCTACCCTTAGGTTGGGCATAAAGGGCATTATAACTGTTTTGAGACTGATCAAAGTGCAGAGCGTTGTCCTGGTCATCCGCGATAATCATAAATTGATTGCGCCATTCACCCGGTTCGGGATTGGTGACATGATTGATATACTTGTCGACCAAAACCCCGGCCTCGGCGGCCGAAGTTACAGGCATACGCCCCACGCTGACATTGATTTTAGCAGTGGAGATGGCGAAATTAGCCGAACTCTCCTCAAGCATACCGATAAAGTCATCGGTTGCATAAGAGTTGGTTTTGCTCGCGCTCCCGGTAGATTGCCAGATAGGCACACGGGGATATTTGGCACTCTTGGTAGCAGCCGCGAGAGCCTTGTGATCATAAGTAGGACGCGACATGATAAGACAATATTTAATTTTGCCATTATCGCGCTGATGCCACATCTTGAGCAATTTACGGAATGCCGAAGGATCAGGAGTACCCGAAGAGAACTCATTGTATATCTCTTCAGGAGTCAAAACCTCAACGTCGAGAGCATCAAAGTCCCGGTGGTGTGCGGCAAGTCTTTCGGCCTCATCCTTATATTCAAAGGGTGTAATAATCAGTAAGTCGGGCGAGGGGAGGGCATGAATATTCTGATTGGATATACTCTCACCGGTAGTGATAGTATTGGTTACAGACCCCGGATTGAAAGCGACATACTCGCGTCGGCCGGTATCGGAGCAGAATCTGCCGGTGGTACCCGAAATATCGAGTTTTATCTCTACCGGGCGTATGGGGTCGGTAATATCCCATACGATAGTCTCCGCGTTGACCCCGCTTAGGGTCACTGCCTCAGGGGTAGAAGCATCGGTATTAAAATACAATTCACCATCGCGCAACGCCAGCAAGCGAGGGTACTCCACTTCGATAAAGTCCAATCGAGCCAGAGTGACACTGCCGGAATTCTGAAAGTTAATGCTGAGTTCGAGATTCTGTTTGGGAGAGGGGATTCTCTTGGTAGTGGTATTATAGAGGAAATACTGATCAGCACTGGTAGATGCAGCAAAAGAGTCGCCCGAAGAGGCGGCCAGGCGTGAGCCGTTGGCCGATACGGAGATAGAAGCCGAACCGGAGGTTTTGGCGGCAAATCCAATACGGGTTTTTGCTTCGCCGTCTGCAAGGTCTACAAGGTTAAAGGAGAAGGCCCGGGAAGTAGGGGAGCGGAAATCCTCACCGAGATAGGTACAGCCGGTGGTAGCCGGAGCGAATATATCGGTCTCGTGGAGGAGCATCTGAGAGAACGTATCCAGAACGGGCAACCCCTCGGTATTACCGGCATCGCGCGAAGTTAAAGATAAGGGCACGACGCTCTTATCGCTCAGGTAATACCATGATTCCTCGGCATACGGCTGCATGACATGGTTATATGAGAGGCCTGAAGTTGTCGGATTCCAGCGGATATGGTCAAATCCGAAAAACCAGATACCCGAAGTGGAGTGCAGGGTGGGGAGCAGGGGGAGATCATCCGGCT
>CAMWNR010000042.1 GCA_947175665.1 uncultured Porphyromonadaceae bacterium | reverse complement strand
CTCCTTCTTCAACTTTGAAAAATCATCCCAAAATCTCTCTTTGTGCTAAAATCATTTAAATTCAAACACTCTCTTAATGCTTTGCACAGACTTATGAGCGGTAATATTCCATTGGCTGAAAGGATGCGCCCGACATCGCTTGACAATTATATCGGGCAGACACACCTCGTAGGTAATGGTGGTGTGGTAAGAAATATGATTGATTCCGGCCGAATCAATTCGTTTATACTCTGGGGACCTCCCGGGGTAGGGAAGACTACATTAGCCCGAATAATTGCCAATACGGTAGAAGCGGAGTTTTACACGCTTAGTGCTGTAACCTCAGGAGTAAAAGATGTGAGAGAGGTAATAGAGAAGTGTGAGAAGGCCGGCAGAAGTGTTTTTGCCAAGAGCAGACCGATTCTATTTATAGATGAAATACACCGTTTTAACAAATCGCAGCAAGACTCTCTGTTAGGCGCTGTAGAAAAAGGTGTATTGACCTTGATAGGTGCGACAACAGAAAACCCCTCGTTTGAGGTTATCAGACCGCTTCTATCACGCGCCCAGGTATATACCCTCAAGCCGCTAAATGAAAATGAACTCGACTCTCTTCTGCAAAATGCTCTTGAAAAAGATGAGATACTTAAAAACAGAAATGTTAAAGTAATCGAGAAATCGGCTTTATTTAGATTTGCCGGTGGTGATGCCAGAAAATTGCTGAATATACTTGATCTGATCGAGCAATCCACACCGGAAAATGAAGATGTGATTATAAATGATGAGATAGTCATAAATCGCTTGCAGGAAAATCCCGCTGCCTACGACCGCAACGGAGAGTTACACTATGATATAATATCGGCATTTATCAAGTCGGTCAGGGGGAGTGATCCGGATGCCGCGGTATACTGGTTGGCAAGGATGGTAGCAGGGGGGGAAGATCCGGCTTTCATAGCACGCAGACTCGTAATACTTGCTGCTGAAGATATAGGTCTTGCCAATCCTAATGCACTGTTACTTGCAAATGCTACATTTGACGCATTACAAAAGATAGGGTGGCCCGAAGGTAGGATAATACTCTCGGAATGTACGGTTTATCTTGCGACTTCACCCAAAAGCAACTCAACTTATATGGCTATCGCCAATGCTCTGAGCGAGGTTGAACGCAGCGGTAACCTTCCGGTGCCGTTGCATCTTAGGAATGCACCTACTAAACTTATGAAGGATATGGGGTATCATGAGGGATATAAATATGCTCATGACTATGCAGGCAATTATGTAAAGCAAGAATATCTCCCCAAGGAGATATCGGGAAGCAGGTTTTGGACACCCGGTGCTAATACATCGGAAGCAAAAATCAAGCAACGGCTTGAAGATTTAAAAAAGTAACCGTAATACGGCCTCACCGAAGTAAACTACATGATATGATCGAAAAAGTAACATTAAAGGTAACTCCCGCTATAGCAAAAGATGAAAAGGCGCTCCGCAAATTGGCGTCCTCTTCACTGCACATAAAGGAAGATGATATAAATGATGTCAGAATAGTAAAAAGATCGATAGACGCCCGTAAGAGGGAAATTGTAATTAATCTGACCTTGAATGTTGCTGTCGGCGATGATAAATCCGCCATACCCAAGCCTGTAGTTGTAGATTTTTCTGAAATAGCGGATGATGCGGAGAGATTAGTGATAGTCGGAGCCGGTCCGGCGGGATTGTTTGCCGGATTGAGAGCGATAGAATTAGGATATAAACCAATAGTACTTGAGAGAGGAAAAGATGTAGATTCGCGTCGATTGGATATCGCTCAGATGAACCGAAGCGGTGAGATCAATCCTGTCTCAAATTATTGTTTCGGAGAGGGTGGAGCAGGAACCTTCTCGGATGGTAAACTATTTACCCGCAGTAAGAAACGCGGAGATAACGACGCTATAATGCACCTTTTGGTGCAATTTGGAGCCAAACCGGAAATTTTAGCGGACTCTCATCCTCATATCGGCAGTGACAGATTACCCGGAATTATCAAACGGATAAGAGAAAAGATTATAGAATGCGGTGGGGAGGTTAGATTTAACTCAAGAGTAGACGGTATACTGATTGAGGAAGAAGATGGCATTAAAAGGGCTGTCGGAGTCACCACCGAAGATGGAGAAACTATACGCGGAAAGGTAATCCTCGCCACTGGTCACTCCGCTCGCGATACGATACGCAAATTGTATAAGCAAGGTGTATCTATGGAACCCAAAGGGTTTGCCATGGGGGTACGCTTAGAGCATCCTGTGCAGATTATAGACCGCATTCAATACCATTCGCCGGAAGGTAGAGGTGAATATCTGCCAGCCGCGGAATATAATTTTGTTACCCAGGTTAATGGAAGGGGTGTGTACAGTTTCTGTATGTGTCCGGGAGGAGTAGTGGTGCCGGCAATGTCGGCCGAAGGAGAAAGTGTAGTCAACGGTATGTCATCATCCGCCAGAAATGGTAAGTGGAGTAATTCAGGTATGGTTGTCGAGATACGCCCCGGCGACTTTCCGGAGTATTCCGACAGAGGAGTATTTGAATTGATGGATCTTCAGGAAGATACAGAAAAGAGATTTTTCAGAGGTGCCAATGGCACCATGATGGCCCCGGCGCAGAGAATGTATGATTTTGTCAACGGGCGGCAATCCGGAACATTGCCGAAGAGTTCATACGCTCCGGGGTTGCTGTGCTCGCGGGTTGACCGGTTGTTACCCCCGTTTGTATCAGAACGATTAAAAGAAGGGTTTAAAGACTTCGGCAGGAAATCGAAAGGATTTCTTACAAATGAGGCGGTAGTAATCGGACTTGAGAGTCGTACTTCATCTCCTATACGCATACCCCGTGATGGTAAGACACTCTGCCACACTGAAATAAAAGACTTGTATCCGGCAGGAGAAGGAGCAGGATATGCCGGAGGTATAATATCGGCGGCTGTAGATGGCAGGAGGATAGTTGATGCAATTGCAGAAACGAGATTTTTTTCTTAAATTTACGGTAATTTTCCACATTTTGCCTTAGATCGATAAGTCGAAAAGTGTGATTATTGGAGAATAGGGGGGATAAAGAATTGAAATTTATAAATTGGGGAATGATTATTTAAAATAAAATGAGTGTAATTCTAAATATCGAGACAAGCAGTCAAATCTGCTCAGTCGCAGTAAGTATCGACGGCCAAATTGAGTTTCATATAGAGTCTGAGGAACCAATGATGCACGCTAAGTTGCTCGGATTATATGTCGAGAAGGCTCTTGCCGATGTAGCCCGCAGAGAACTGAAACTTGACGCTGTGGCTGTAAGTTTGGGTCCCGGCAGTTATACAGGACTGCGTATAGGTCTGTCGATGGCAAAGGGATTGGCATACTCTCAAAATATCCCTCTCATCGGCATACCGACATTGGAATTACTGGCCGTAAAGGGGATGTTCGGTTTGCATGAATCGGAAGGTGATGAGTTGTTGATTCCGATGATCGATGCACGCCGCATGGAAGTATATACAGCGGTGTATGATACAGGTCTTAATCCTATTGTCGAACCAACTCCCTTGATTCTTGATTCTCACTCATATACCGAATTGCCGGCCGATAAAAAGAAAGTCTTTGTAGGTGATGGAGTGGATAAGGCTAAAGGTGTATTAAATGTAGAGAATGCTGTTTTTCTGTCATCTTTTATGCCTACAGCAATGGATATGGCGGCACTCGCAGAGCGGGCGATACGCAAAAGCCAATATATCGATGTCGCGTATTCCACTCCGATTTATTTAAAAGAATACCAGGCTACTACCCCCAAGAATAAGGTGTTGTCAATGTGAAAATTACAACTTGATTTTGTAATTATTGACGCACTGAATCAGCGAAAGTAGCATATATAATTATACATTGTGATTATTAAAACTCCTATATAACAAAATCAGATAGATGGAGAATAACGAAGAAATATTGACATCCAAGAAGTTCAAATTTTTACCTTATAATACAGGATTACCTCGTCTTGCGATACCCGAGTATGGCAGAAATATTCAGAATATGGTGGATTACTGTGTAGAAATACCTGATAAGGAGGAACGCACTGTATGCGCTTACGGAATAATCGGGGTAATGCGAACTCTATTCCCATCATACGTAGGAGAGGGTGGTGATCTTAAGAAATTTTGGGACCATCTGAATATCATGGCCCGTTTCGAACTGGATATAGATTTTCCATGCGAGGTTGTTACGGCAGATACCGCCAATCCCAAGCCCAATCCAATACCTTACGGAAAAGGGGGATTAAAATTCCGTCATTATGGCAGAAGCCTTGAAAATATCATCAAGATTGTAGCCGATATGGAAGAAGGGGAGGAGAAGACCCGTCTGATATCCATGATAGCGCACCAGATGAAAAAACTTATGCTTACGCATAACCCCGAGGGTGTTGATAATGCCAAAATACTCAGAGATTTGAGAGATTACTCGGACGGAAAAATCAATTTGGATCCCAATAAATATATTCTTCATGATTTTCAGGATATTACTCCTCAACCTAAGAAGAAAAAGGGGAAACGAAAGAAAAAAGGATTGTAATACTCTTTGACAAAAACTGTATACTATGGGTACCTTTATTGTAGAAGGAGGTCATAAATTAAGTGGTAGTATCAGGCCTCAGGGTGCTAAAAATGAAGCATTAGAGGTTATTTGCGCCACACTGCTTACTTCAGAAACTATAACAATCAATAATATACCGGATATACTTGATGTCCGCAATCTGATATCACTGCTTGCAGAGATGGGAGTACGGACAAAATTTATCGACAGACATACTTGTGAATTTTGTGCCAAGGATGTGGATATAGACTATATTTACACCGAGTCATTTCGTAAGAAAGCCTCTTCTCTGCGAGGATCTGTGATGATAATCGGTCCGTTGTTGGCAAGATTTGGAGTGGCTATTTTGCCTAAACCGGGAGGAGACAAGATAGGCCGCAGGAGACTTGATACTCACTTCCTGGGGATGATAAAATTAGGTGCTGCTTTTGAATATGATTCTGAAAATCGCCTTTATAAGATCACTGCACCCGACGGCCTGACAGGAAAATATCTTCTGCTTGACGAGGCATCTGTAACCGGTACTGCCAATCTTATAATGGCGGCAGTATTGGCTAAAGGGATTACAACCATCTATAACGCTGCATGTGAACCATATATACAGCAATTATGCCGAATGTTGGTAAATATGGGTGCTAAAATATCCGGTATAGGTTCGAATCTGCTGACTATAGAGGGTGTTGAAAACCTCGGAGGAGCAGTACATACCTGTTTACCCGATATGATAGAAGTGGGTTCATTTATAGGTATGGCCGCAATGACCGGCAGTAATCTGCTTCTGGAGAATGTAGGTGTAGAAGATTTAGGTATTATGCCTGAAATGTTCAGAAGGTTAGGAATTAATCTTGAGATAGAAGGAGACAACATCCGTATTAATCAGAACGAGATCTACGAAATAGATACCTTTATCGACGGGAGTATCATGACCTTTGCCGATGCCACATGGCCCGGACTTTCACCTGATTTACTAAGTATTTTTCTGGTTGTGGCAACCCAAGCCAGGGGAAGTGTGTTGATACATCAGAAGATGTTTGAATCTCGTCTCTTCTTCGTAGATAAACTCATTGATATGGGTGCGCGAATCATACTTTGCGATCCGCATAGAGCAGCGGTAATAGGTAGCGGCAGATTTCAGTCGATGCACGGTACTACGATGGTATCACCTGATATAAGAGCCGGGATAGCACTACTCATCGCTGCACTTGGATCAAAAGGTGTAAGCCGCATACATAATATCAATCAGATAGATCGCGGATACGAAGATATCGAAGAGAGATTGAGAAAACTCGGAGCGCATATAATGCGTGTAGAAGAGTAAGTAAAAACTGTTGATTACCAACAGTTTCTCCACATCAATCAGCAAACATCGCATATATAAAGAATAAAGAGTTATGATTCAAGAAAAAGAACTTATTGAGGCCGGCAAATTTCTTAAAACTCATGGTCTTAAAGGTGAATTAAACGCTTATACCGAGTATGATGCGGAAATTCTTGACCAGGGGTATCCGGTAATCGTAGATATGGATGGGATATTTGTGCCGTTCTATGTAGCAAGTATCAGACCCAAGGGTTTACATGGCTCTCTTATATTGCTTGATGGGATTGACAGTATAGATAAAGCAAAACCTTTTGTTAATAAGACTATTTGGATATTGAGAAAGGATCTTGCGGATTTTCTTGAAGTCGAAGAAGATGAGTTGGATGAAGAGATGGAATTTATAGGTTATGACCTATATGATCAGAATGACAATCTGATAGGTGAGATAGTCGGTTTTGATGACAGCACTCCCAATTGGCTTTTACTTGTAACTCCCGTAGATGGCGATGAAGAGGATATTATCTATATTCCATTTGCTGATGAATTGATAATTGATGAGAAAGTAAGTGAGAATCCTGAAGAGAAATCATATCTTAAGATACAGATACCCGAAGGATTACTTAATATCAATGATAAAGATTCCGGTATAGAAATAATAGAGTAGTAATACAAGAGATTAAAATGCCAAAATTCATCACGATTATTCAAGATAAATCACGATTATTCAAGATAAATCACGATTAATCAAGATAAATCAAGTAAAATCAAGTAAAATCAAGATAAATCAAGATAAATCACGGCATCCAAATCCGCAAAGTCCAAGTCTCAATATTACAACTCTGTAATATATTAAAATAAACCGGAGTAAAAGCCGGTATAACTATAAAAAAGATTACTATGGAATACGATGAAGAAAAAGCAATAGAATTTATACGTAAGTATGTAGGCGATGATATAAGCAATCAGTATTCTGACGACGAGATACTTTACGTAATAGATATAATCTGGGATTATTATGAAAAGAAAGGTTTCCTTTCATACAATAAGCAGGTGACCGATAATGAGATTCTTGATGACGAAGAACTTATTGCGTTTGTAAATAAAGAGTTGAAAAATGACCAAACTATTCTGATGGATCCGAAGGATGTAGGGTCAATTGTTAAAGGTGAACTTGAATATGAAGAATCTCTTGAAGATGCGTAAAAGTATCAAATATTTCATTGCTGCACTCACTCTACTGATTACGCTACCTGCTTCGGCCGACAAAAAGGAAAATCTTGATGATATGAGTTTTGCTGAAATCGTTAACTCAGTAAATCTTGGTAAACAAGCCGAACTCATACAGAAATTTCAAGATAAGGAGGCAAAAAATGTATTATTAAAAAATAAGTCATTTTCTGCTCAAAACGGTTGCTCGGTCGATGCTATACGTAATCATGAGATTATAGTAGTGACTATCCCTGCTTCAAAATTATTCGGACCCAATGCTACCGAACTTTTAGAGCAGGCCGATAATTATCTCGAACCCTTCAAACGCTACCTTAAGGAACCTGATATGTATCGCGTTGTGGCAGTAATGCATACAGATAATACCGGTTCGGAACTCTATCGCGAAGAGTTGACTATAGCCCGAGCAGAGGCTGTAGCGGGGTGGTTTGAAGATGCCGGTGTATCTACCGACTATCTGTTTCCGTATGCCATGAGCGATGACATACCTCTCGTGCCAAACGATTCATTTGAAAATCGTGAGAAAAACAGAAGGCTCGAAATCTATCTTGTGCCCGGTGAGACTATGCTTAATAAGGCAAAGCAGGGTAGAATCGCCATGTAAATCTGAAATAAAGTATATTACAGAATATCAACCAATAGAAGTAAATGAGACCCAATCATCCCATTTCTCCCGACTCTCCTATCACTCCCAATAATATCTCTGCACCCTCTACTCCATATTATTTAGTTGAAGAATCACGCTTACGTAGTAATATGCGTAAACTTAAGGATGTGGAAGAGAGATCCGGTGTAAAGATTATAATGGCATTTAAAGCCAATGCTTTATGGAAAACCTTCCCCATTATCAGCGAATATTTTACCGCATCTACGGCTTCTTCGCTTAATGAGATGAAATTGTCTCTTGATTTCTTAGGAAGTGACGTTCACGCTTATTGTCCGGTCTATACAGATGAGACATTTCCGAAATTTCTCGAGGGGTGCACACATATCACCTTTAACAGCATTGCACAATTTAACAAGTATTACCCGGAGATTAAAAAGTACAATGCTGAACACATCGAAGATGGGAAGCGAGTATCACCCGGTCTGCGTGTTAATCCGCAATGCAGTGTAATCGAAACCGATATTTACAATCCCTGCATTCCAGGGAGTCGATTTGGAGTCAATGCCGATGACTTGAAAGAGTTGCCCGAAGGTTGCGAGGGTCTGCACTTTCACGCCCTGTGCGAGTCATCGAGTTATGATTTGGAAAAGGTATTGGAGGCTACAAAATCGCAATTCGGCAAGTTCCTGCCTCAGGTAAAATGGTTGAATATGGGTGGTGGCCATCTGATAACCCGAAATGATTATGATACCGACCATTTTGTGAAAATCACCACAGAATTAACAAAGGAGTTTCCTAACCTGCAGTTGATAATAGAGCCGGGGTCGGCTTTTACCTGGCAAACCGGAGATCTGATAACTACTGTGCTTGATGTAGTGGAAAACTCTGGAATAAAAACCGCTATTATCGATGCGTCTTTTGCATGTCACATGCCCGACTGTCTGGAGATGCCGTATAAACCTACTATTGCAGAAGCGTTAGATGATGATGCTCCCGACAATAATTCCTATACTTACCGATTGGGCGGTAATTCATGTTTAAGTGGTGACTATGTCGGAGACTGGAAGTTTAGTACTCCTCTTAAAGCAGGTGATAAACTTACCCTTCTCGATATGAATCATTACACTACCGTAAAAACCAACATGTTTAATGGTATACAGCACCCATCTATATGGCTCAAGAATATAAAGGGTGATTACGTACTGTTGAGAGAGTTTAGTTACGATGATTACAGGGACCGTATGGACTAACTGACTAAATATTAATTTATAAATATGAACATCAAGAAACTATCTATTTTATTTTCATCAGCCTTAGTCGCTCTATCTGGCTTCGGTTGGGGGCAGAAGGGTCACGACACTGTGGCATATATTGCCGAATGTCATCTCACTCCCACTGCCAAGGCTGCAATCGATTCAATTCTTAACGGTAAGTCGATGGTATACTATGCCAACTGGGCAGACAATGCCTGCCATACAGCACCGTATGCGTACACCAAGACGTGGCATTATAAAAATGTAGATGAAAATCAAACTTATGAGAAAGCACCTAAAATTAAGGAAGGTGATATCGTGACTGCTATTAATGATATGGTAGCCGAACTTAGAAATCCCTCTTCAAAAGAGCAGGAGTTTCTGTCACTTATTCTTACTGTGCATTTCTTGGGCGATATTCACCAGCCTATGCATCTTGGCCGTGCAACTGATCGTGGTGGTAACCGACATAATATCAAATTCTTCAACAGTGGCACAAATTTGCACTCTGTATGGGATAGCCGTCTGGTAGAGAGCGCTCATAAATGGAGTTATACAGAATGGCAGAACAATATTGATCGTGCCACTCCTGAAGAAGAACTTATGATAATTGAAAATGGTACTCCTGACTCATGGGCAAAGGAATCGCATGAGATAGCAAGTCGTATTTATGAAACTACCCCAGAGGGTACCAATGTTGCATACGACTATATAGCCGACTGGACTCCGACTATTGAAAAACAATTCTTGCGCGGTGGTCTTCGTCTGGCTGATCTTCTCAACAGCATCTATGATCCGGAATATGTAGGTAAACATGGGATTAAATAATACCAGCGATAACGATACAAATTCATTAAATTCAGAATCACAACCGCCTCTGAATCTTCCGTCCATAAATTTAAGGCTGAAAAGAGATGGCGATTTGATTAAAGTATATGATACTCTCCGGTGTAAGTATGTGAACCTTACACCGGAGGAGTATGTACGTCAACATTTTGTACACTATCTCAACACATCGCTTCATTACCCGCTGTCTATAATGGCAAATGAAGTCGGTGTGGAGTTAAACGGCACAAAGAAACGCTGTGATACAGTGATTTTCAATTTGGAGGGTAAGCCGGATGTAATTGTAGAATACAAAGCGCCCGGAGTTCAGATAACTCAGGACGTTTTCGACCAGATAGTAAGATACAATATGATTCTACGAGCACGCTATCTGATAGTTAGCAATGGAATGCATCACTATTGTTGCCGAATAGATTATAACAAAAACAATTATTACTTTATCAAATCTATTCCGGATTACTCTGAAGTGATTAATCCCTCATTACCTAATTAATCACAGATAGAGTATAATAGAGCATAATAGAAAATAATAGAGTATAATAGAGTATTAAGTTCTAATTTTTCTTGCTTACTTATCAAGTAATACTTGTATCTCCTTGTTTTGATTCTCATACGATTTATTCATATCCCTTTAAGCGATATTTTATTGATTTATGAATCTTGACTCAAATTATCTTGATCTTTTAAATTCAGGCCAGAGAGCCGCTGTAGAGTATAATGACGGACCGGCACTGGTTATAGCCGGTGCCGGCTCGGGCAAGACCCGTGTACTTACATATAAGATTGTAAATCTTCTGCAGAAAGGGTATGAACCGTACAGGATCATGGCATTGACCTTTACCAATAAGGCCGCCAATGAGATGAAAGAGCGTATCAGAGCAATTGTAGGAGATAGAGTTGCCTCAAGGTTATGGATGGGTACGTTTCACTCCATATTTCTCCGTATACTCCGTCAACACGCCGAACTGATAGGTTTTAAATCCTCATTTACGATTTATGATACGTCTGACTCTAAAGCATTGCTGAAGTCAATAATCAAAGATCTTGGTCTGGATGAGAAGATTTATAAGTCCGGTGCAGTGGCATCCAGAATCTCGTATGCTAAAAACGCACTTATCTCTGCCGATCAGTATGTGGCCGATCCTGATAATTTTGCCTTGGACAAGAGGAGTAAAAAGCCTATGATCGGCCGAATCTTTCAGTTATACAGCGAAAGATGCAAGATTGCCGGTGCAATGGATTTTGACGACATCCTCTATTATATGAATATACTTCTCCGTGATAATCCTGATATTCTCAGGCATTACAGAGAATTTTTCCGTTATATCCTTGTCGATGAGTATCAGGATACCAACTTTGCCCAGCATTTAATAATTTCTCAGTTATCTGAAGAGCGACGCAACCTTTGTGTAGTAGGCGATGATGCCCAGAGTATCTATTCTTTCCGTGGTGCCAACATTGGTAATATTCTTAATATGAATAAGAATATCCCGGATCTGAAAATTTTTAAACTGGAGCAGAACTACAGATCTACCAAAAATATTATAAATGCCGCCGGATCGCTGATTGACAAAAATACCCGTCAGATGCGCAAACAACTCTTCAGTGACAACCCGGACGGCGATCCGGTGACTGTGATGAGTACATACTCCGATATTGAAGAGGCATATCTGGTCAGTAACATGATTTCGCAGTCTAAATATACTGCTCATGATGCGTATAGTGAATATGCGATACTATATCGCACAAATGCTCAGAGCCGTGTGCTTGAGGAGGCATTACGCAAGAGAAATATCCCTTACCGAATATATGGAGGATTATCATTTTATCAACGTAAGGAGGTCAAGGATGCTATATGCTATTTCAGATTGGCGGTCAATCCCGATGACGATGAGGCGTTAAGACGCATTATAAATTATCCGGCTCGCGGTATCGGCGAGACTACGATGAAAAAACTGCAATCCGCGGCGATTGAGAATAGCAAGAGCCTGTGGGAAGTCATTAATAATCCTGATAAATATCCTGCAGGTCTTAATTCGGGCACCCTCAAGAAACTCGGTCTCTTTAAAGATATGGTTGCCGAGTTTATTAAGGATAATCAGAACGGGTCAAATGCGTATGAACTTGCCCAATTGATTTACAACCGATCGGGTATTCTGGCAGTACTGGCTCATGACAGTACTCCGGAAAGCATTTCGCGTCAGGAGAACCTCTCGGAACTATTAGCCGGTCTTAAGGATTTTGTAGATACCCGCAAAGAGATGGGAGGGGAGGATGAGAGCATGAGCGCCTTTCTAAGCGAAGTACAGTTATCGACCGATCAGGATGAAGATGATGATACAGATGAGGCCAAAGTGACGTTAATGACCGTGCACGCCGCCAAGGGACTCGAATTCAAGCATATTTACATTGTCGGTGTGGAGGAGGAACTATTCCCTTCGGCTATGAGTATGGACTCTCTGGCTCAAATTGAAGAGGAACGCAGACTACTGTATGTAGCGATAACAAGAGCGAAGGAGACTTGTGTTATTACCTATTCAAGTTCGCGATTCCGTAACGGACAGACAGTTATGACACGCCCGTCCAGATTTATATCAGATATTGATACCCGGTACCTGCGTATGCGCACCTCTTCTGATTTATCTGCCTCTGCCGGATGTTACAATCTCTTTTCGCCTGCTGATAATTATCGGGATAGGTACACCTCTAAGGGCTATGCAGGAAATTACGTCTCAGGACGCACAGATTCGGAATATTCATCTCGATCTTCACGATCAGGTGGATATTCTCAAGCCAGACCGTCATATACCAAAAGCAAACTTCAGAATTCTCCCAATGCACAAAAGATTAATCTTGGCGGTGTAGATGCCGAGGTTCAATCTAAAGATAGTATGATGACCGATATGGGACCGGTAAGAGTAGGCAGTCTGATTCAGCACAGTCGCTTCGGCAAAGGTCGTATTACCAAATTAGAACATGTCAGCGGCAACGATATGATGACTGTAGATTTCGGTGTAGTCGGTATTAAGAAACTACTTTTAAAATTTGCAAAATTTACAATCGTAAGTTGATTAATAATTTTTACTATGGCCTGTCAAGTCTATTAAACAATAATCAAAAACAATTTCGTAACATCATTTCATGGAAAACTCTAATACCAAAAATAAAAATACGGATATCAAAGCAGACTTTCGTCGTAAACCGGAGTGGTTAAAGATAAAGTTGCCGCGTGGATTCAAAACAAGCCAGGTGGTGAGTCTGCTCAATGAGAAACATCTGCATACGATCTGCAGTTCCGGTATGTGTCCCAACAGAGGGGAATGCTGGGGCAACGGTACTGCTACTTTTATGATAGGTGGGAATATTTGTACCCGAAACTGTCGTTTCTGTAATGTTACTTCCGGTAGGCCGTTGCCTTTGGATGATAAAGAGATAGAGGAGATAATTGCATCTGTTAAGAGTCTGAATCTCAAACATGTAGTTATAACATCGGTAGATAGAGACGATCTTCCGGACTTAGGCGCTGCTCATTGGGCCAAAATGATCAGAAGACTTAAAGAGGAGTGCCCCGGAGTTACTATGGAGGTACTTATTCCTGACTTTCAGGGGCGTACTGAATTGATAGATATGATAATAGCGGAGCGGCCCGATGTGATCTCTCATAATATGGAGACGGTGAGACGACTTACCCCAGAAGTAAGGACATTCGCAAAATATGATATGTCGCTTGGTGTAATATCTCATATCGCCAAATCAGGAATCAGGAGCAAGAGTGGTATAATGCTCGGATTAGGTGAGACCGAAGAGGAAATAATAGAGACTATGGATGATTTACGCGCAGTAGGATGTGAAGTTATGACTATAGGTCAATACTTGCAACCGACTAAACAGAATTATCCTATTCAGGAATATGTGACACCGGAGAAGTTTGCTGAGTATGGGAGAATAGGTATTTCAAAAGGGTTCCGCCATTTTGAATCTGCACCAATGGTAAGAAGTAGTTATCATGCAGAAAAGCATATATTGTAAGTCTCACTATAATTAGTATAGTTTAGACTCAAGATGAATAAACTTAATTGTATGTACGATATAATTAAACCTGATTGGCCCGCTCCTTACCGTGAGATATGGGAATTGCAGAAATCGATATTTAACGGATTGGTGGATTTGAAGCGTCGCGGGAAAAGCATAGACCGAGAGGCAATAATCCTGGTAGAGCATCTACCGGTCATTACGCTCGGTAAGCATGGTAAAAGTGAAAATCTCCTCTTATCAGAAGCATCACTTGCAATGAGAGGTATCGAGTGTATACGGATAGAGAGGGGAGGGGATATTACCTATCATGGTCCGGGGCAATTGGTGGTCTATCCGATTATCGACCTCGAAAAGCATCACCTCGGAGTGAAGAACTATGTACATATTCTTGAAGAAGCAGTAATCAGAACGATAGCCGATTACGGTATAAAGGGAGAAAGGGTAGAAGGAGCATCAGGAGTATGGATTGATGCCGGTGCTGAGGAGGAACGAAAAATTTGTGCCCTCGGAGTTAAATGCAGCCGTTTTATAACTATGCATGGGCTTGCGCTTAATGTAAATACTGATCTTGATGCATTTAAAGTAATAAACCCTTGTGGATTTATAGACAAAGGTGTAACTTCTATTTCGCGTGAGATAGGATATGATGTCAATCTCAATCAAGTGGGTGATATATTATTATCACACCTTAAACAATTATTAAATTAGAACTACCGAACAGGATATTTAAAATGCATCCCAAAAGTTTTCTTACGACTTTTGGGATGCACTTCAATATTGTGTGAGTCCGGGATAATATTACTTCTCAGATTCGACCTCTCTTTCCAGTACGAGTTTAACCTCCTGAAAGAGTTTGCTTGCAAATACGAAATCATTGAGGCTTTGCGACTTGGCACGGAATATATTTTTATCATTACCTATCCAGTCGCAATGCCCCTTATTGATAAAGATAATCTTCTCGCCGATGCCTAATACAGAGTTCATATCGTGAGTATTAATTACGGTAGTCATACCGTACTCATGCGTAATGTCTGATAGAAGTTCATCGATCAGAATAGAAGTCTTAGGATCAAGACCGGAGTTTGGTTCGTCGCAGAATAAGTATTTAGGATTCAGAGCGATAGCGCGAGCAATAGCCACACGTTTCTGCATACCGCCCGAAATTTCTGAAGGGTACTTCTTATCAGCATTTTCCAGCCCCACACGTTTTATACAGAAATGAGCGCGTTCGAGTTGCTCCTCTTTTGACAAAGAAGAAAACATCGTAAGCGGAAACATAACGTTGCCCAAAACAGTTTCGTTGTCAAAAAGAGCGGAACCCTGAAAAAGCATTCCTATTTCGGTACGTAGTTGACGGCGCTCCTCATTATTCATATTTCGGATTTTACGACCGTCATAGAGTATTTCTCCTTCTTCCGGAGTAAGAAGCCCGATGAGACACTTCATAAAAACGGTCTTACCGCTACCGCTCTGACCTATTATAAGATTGGTTTTGCCGGTTTCGAATGTAGCGTTTATATCATATAATATCCTTTGGCCGTCAAACCACTTGGATACATTTTTTGCTTCTATCATATCTTTAATTTTATAGGAGTGAGAAGAAAATATGAGGGAAAGAGAGGAAAAGGGAATATGTGGATAAAGGGGTAAATTACTGGAGTAATAGTTTGGTGAGAATCACATCGGCCAGCAGAATTAATATCGAACTGCTTACTACAGCATTTGTACTCGCCTTACCCACTTCAAGCGCACCACCTTTTACATAATACCCGCAGAATGCCGCAACCGAAGTAATAATGAATGCAAATACCACTGTCTTGATAATACCATACCATACATACCACTCGTTAAAGAAAGATTGTAAGCCGTAGTTATAATTCTCGACAGAAATCATAGTGGTAAATTCGGCGATAAACCATCCACCGATAAGGCCGAAAAACATAGATAGTACACATAATACCGGCACAAACAACACGAAACCTATGATTTTAGGCAAGACTATGTAATTTGCGGAGTTTACACCCATAATATCCATTGCATCTATCTGTTCGGTGACTCTCATGGTGCCTATTTCGGAAGCAATGTTACTTCCAACTTTACCGGCAAGAATAAGGCACATCATCGTGCTTGAAAACTCAAGCAGAAGGATCTCTCTGGTAGCCAGACCGGTTGAGTAAGAAGGTATAAGGGGAGACACGATATTAATTGTCATCTGGATACATATAACCGCTCCGATGAAGAGGGAAATTATCAACACCAGAGGTATCGAATCAACTCCCAATTTATCTATCTCAAATATAAGAGATTTGAAAAATACCCGCCACTTATCAGGACGTTTGAATACTTGCACCAAAAACAGGCAATATTTACCGAAGTTTTTTATAGATTTTATCATAAAGATCTCTTAAAGATAGTTTATAGTCGTTTTGGGCTTTCACAATCTGTCATCACATCAAAATCAGCGAAGTAGCCTTACGACTTCAATGTATATAACGCATTATTCCTTTTATTTACTGCAAAAGTAATAAAAAATACTCAAAAATTTTTATTAACTTTGTGGAAATACCGTAAGGAGTGATATTAATATCCGTTCCGGTGTATATATGTAAAGAATATCATTTATTCTTTAAGGATATCAATTTATCAACAAAATCTGATTAACACAAAATGCTTATCATAGGAATAGCCGGAGGTACCGGTTCAGGCAAGACTACAGTCGTAAGAAAAATTATAGAGTCTCTTCCTAAAGATGAAGTGGCGGTAATACCTCAAGATTGCTATTACAATGACAATCATCATATCCCGCTGGAGACTCGCCTCAAGATGAATTATGATGAGCCTGCAGCGATAGAGTGGAGTCTGCTGTGTAAACATCTCCGGGATTTAAAGGAGGGGAAAGCAATCGAGATGCCTACCTACGATTTTCTCACCTGTTCTCGTCAAAAGGAAACTATCCACATCGAACCCAGGGAAGTTGTGGTAGTAGAGGGTATATTAGTCCTAACAGACAAGGATTTGCGTGATATGATGGATGTTAAGGTATTTGTTGATGCTGATCCCGATGATCGCCTGATACGTGTCATCTCAAGAGATGTGATCGAGCGTGGCCGTACAGCACAAATGGTCATCGACAGATATCAGGCAGTACTTAAACCTATGCATGAATTGCATATTGAACCCTCTAAACGATATGCAGATCTGATAATACCCCAAGGGGGACATAACAAGGTCGCAATCAAACTTCTTACTGATTATATCAGATCTCTGCTCCCTTCTTATAAAAATAGATAAACTCCGTGCTATTCAGACGTAATAAAAAGAGTCCGGCTCCTACTGATAATGCTACCGAAAATGAAGATAAGGTAATCTTATCAGAGATAAACAGGGAGACCGCTACAGAATCAGACAGCGCTCCGCTGCTCAGAGATGAAATAGTAGATACTGATCTAAACCGGAGTTCGGAATCCTCAGGTGCATTATCGGATAATGAGACTATACTTGTCGATCCTAAGCCGGGTATATTAAGGACAGAAAATCTAGTAAAGAGATACGGTAAGCGTACCGTGGCTAATCATGTCAGCATAGAAGTAGAGCAGGGGGAAATAGTAGGTCTTCTAGGTCCGAATGGAGCCGGCAAGACCACGACTTTCTATATGACTACCGGGCTGATAGTGCCTAATGAGGGTAAGATATTTTTAGATAATAAGGATATCACATCTCTCCCGGTTTATAAGCGGGCACAATTAGGCATAGGTTATCTGGCTCAGGAGGCTTCGGTATTTAGAAAACTTTCGGTCGAAGATAACATCAGGGCTGTTCTCGAAATGACAAATATGTCTAAAGCGGAGCAACAAGAGAAACTTGAGTCGCTTATCGAGGAGTTTAGTCTGCAAAAGGTCAGGAAGAATTACGGTGACAGATTATCGGGTGGAGAACGTCGGCGCACCGAGATCGCTCGATGTCTGGCTATAAATCCAAAATTTATAATGCTCGACGAACCGTTTGCCGGGGTAGACCCTATTGCAGTTGAGGAGATTCAGTCAGTAGTATATAAACTCAAAGATAAAAATATAGGTATTCTTATCACAGACCATAATGCCCCGGAAACACTCTCCATTACAGACCGTGCTTATCTGCTCTTTGAAGGTAAGATATTGTTTCAGGGTACCTCAGAGGAGTTGGCTGAAAATCCGATTGTAAGGGAGAAATATCTCGGCAGAAACTTTATGTTCAGACGAAAAAAATTTGATTGATGACTCAAAGCAGTTCCAATAATTTAATCAGAAACCTTCTTATCTTTGGTGGTGTATTTCTGGCGATGCTCATTGTAGCCGGGGTAATAATTCAAGGGTTAACCTCCGCAAGTCAGGAGCAAACCCGCCAATTATTGCTGGGTCAGTCGGCGATACAAAATATTATCTGTTTTATCGGCACAGCACTGATAACGTCTTATATTATAAGCAAAAAGCCTTATAAATACTTAGGAATCAACACCGATGTTGATTGGAGACCTTTTGTGGGTGTGATAATTATCTGGTTAATCAGCATACCGGCTCTTAATCAACTTATTTATTACAATTCCATTATCTCCATGCCGGATTCACTATCAGCATTAGATAAGTGGATGAGAGAGATGGAGGAATTAAATGGAGCCATCACGGAGGTTTTGCTGAATACTCATACAGTCGGTGGGCTTTTATCCGGGATAGCCTTAATCGGAGTTTTGACAGGGTTAGGCGAAGAACTCCTATTCAGAGGTGTATTACAGAAAATTTTGACCAATTCCGGATTTGGACAATGGGGTATTTGGATAGCCGCCTTTATTTTTTCGGCGGTGCATCTGCAATTTTTAGGATTCTTTCCCCGACTATTGCTCGGTGCATTTTTCGGATACCTTTTTTATACTACCGGTTCTATATGGCCCGGAGTTTTCGCCCACTCGTTAAATAATTCTTTAGTAGTTTTTATAAGTTGGATAAATCTCAATTATCCACAATATAAAATTGCTGAGGATATATGG
>CAMWNR010000041.1 GCA_947175665.1 uncultured Porphyromonadaceae bacterium | reverse complement strand
CTTTGGAAAATAACTCCAAAATCTCTCTTTGTGCTAAAATCATTTAAAAGTAAACCCACTCTAAGAGAAATCATCATATTCACTTACAAAGTCAACATCGCATAAACAATAATATAAAATGGCTTTTAGAAGAGATAATAAAATAAAGAGTAATTTCTCCAAAATTACAGTAGCACTTGCTTCTCCCGAAGAGATTAAGGAGAAGTCAAGCGGAGAGGTACTCAAGCCTGAAACCATTAACTACCGTACATACAAACCTGAGCGCGACGGCCTCTTCTGCGAGAAGATTTTCGGTCCTGTCAAGGATTACGAGTGTCATTGCGGCAAGTATAAGCGTATCCGCTATAAGGGTATCGTATGTGATCGTTGCGGTGTGGAAGTTACTGAGAAAAAGGTGCGCCGCGAGAGAATGGGTCATATCGAACTCGTAGTGCAGGTAGCACATATCTGGTATTTCCGCTCCCTCCCCAACAAAATCGGTTATCTGCTGGGTCTCCCCTCCAAGAAACTCGATTCTGTAATCTATTATGAGAAATATATCGTTATCAATCCCGGTAACGTAACTATTAAGGATCCGAAGTCTAAAGATAAAGAGCGTAAACTCGAAAAACTCGAACTCCTCTCTGAGGAAGAGTATCTTCAGATTGTAGATTCTCTCCCCGAAGAGAATCAGTATCTCGATGATAACGATCCCAATAAGTTTGTAGCCAAGATGGGCGCAGAGGGTATTTACGACCTTCTGAAGGAAATAGATCTTAAGTCTCTTGCCGCTGAATTGCGCCAGATCGCTAATACCGACGGTTCGCAACAGCGTAAGACCGAGGCTCTCAAGCGCCTGCAGGTCGTAAACAGTTTCCTTAACTCGGCTGATCGCAACAAACCCGAATGGATGATTCTCAAGGCTGTGCCGGTTATTCCGCCGGAGTTGCGTCCGCTCGTACCGCTCGATGGCGGCCGATTCGCTACTTCCGACCTTAACGACCTTTACCGCCGTGTGATTATCCGTAACAACCGTCTGAAACGTCTGATGGATATTCAGGCTCCCGAGGTGATTCTGCGTAATGAGAAGCGTCTGCTTCAGGAAGCGGTAGACTCACTGCTCGATAACAGCCGCAAATCTTCGGCTGTGAAGAGCGAAGTAAACCGTCCGCTCAAATCACTCTCCGACTCACTTAAGGGTAAGCAGGGTCGATTCCGTCAGAACCTTCTCGGTAAGCGTGTGGACTACTCGGCGCGTTCGGTTATCGTCGTAGGTCCGGAACTTAAAATGCACGAGTGCGGTATTCCGAAACTGATGGCTGCGGAATTGTATAAGCCTTTCGTAATCCGCAAACTCATAGAGCGCGGTATCGTAAAGACTGTAAAAAGTGCTAAAAAGATTGTAGACCGCAAGGAGCCGGTAGTATGGGATATTCTTGAGCATGTGATGAAGGGTCATCCGGTTCTTCTCAACCGTGCCCCGACTCTTCACCGTCTCGGTATCCAGGCATTCCAGCCTAAAATGATCGAGGGTAAGGCTATCCAGTTGCATCCGTTGGCATGTACTGCGTTTAACGCAGACTTTGACGGTGACCAGATGGCTGTACACTTGCCCCTCGGCAACGAGGCTATTCTCGAAGCACAGATGCTGATGCTCGGTGCGCACAACATCCTCAACCCTGCCAACGGTGCTCCTATTACCGTTCCTTCTCAGGACATGGTACTCGGTCTGTACTATATCACAAAACTTCGTAAAGGCGACAAGGGCGAAGGTACAATATTCTACGGCCCCGAAGAGGCTGAAATCGCTTACAACGAGGGTAAGGTAACTCTCCATGCTCCCGTAAGTGTATATGTAGATGATATTGATGAGAACGGTAATCCCGTCAAGGTTCTCAAGAAGGATACTTCGGTAGGTCGTGTGCTCTTCAACCAGTATGTGCCTAAAGAGATCGGATATGTCAATGAGATTATATCTAAGAAATCTCTTCGCACCATCATCTCTAACGTAATCAAGGCATGCGGTGTGACCCGTTCGGCACAATTCCTTGATGATATTAAGAACCTCGGTTACCGCATGGCATTCCGCGGAGGTTTGAGTTTTAACCTCGGTGATGTCATCATACCTGAGGAGAAAGAGGAATACGTACGTCAGGGTCATGCTCAGGTTGAGGAGATCATGAATAATTACCAGATGGGTTTCATTACTCCTCAGGACCGATACAATCAGGTTATCGAAGTCTGGACTCAGGTCAATAAGAAACTCGCTGATACTCTTATGGATCAGATGAAATCTGACCAGCAGGGCTTCAACTCTGTATACATGATGCTTGACTCCGGTGCCCGTGGTAGTAAAGACCAGATCCGACAACTTTCAGGTATGCGTGGTCTTATGGCAAAACCGCAGAAGGCCGGTGCAGAAGGTGGTCAGATCATCGAGAACCCGATTATCGCGAACTTTAAAGAAGGCCTCTCGGTGCTTGAGTACTTTATCTCAACTCACGGTGCGCGTAAGGGTCTTGCGGATACCGCGCTTAAGACCGCTGACGCAGGTTATCTTACCCGTCGTCTTGTAGACGTGGCTCATGATGTGATCATCAATGAGGAAGACTGCGGAACTCTGCGTGGTCTTGTATGTAAAGAGATCAAGAACAATGAGGAAGTTGTGGCTACTCTCAGTGAGCGCATCCTCGGCCGTGTATCTGTACACGATGTTATTGACCCCTATACTAATGAAGTAATCGTAAGATCGGGCGAGGAGATTACCGAAGCCGCTTGCGAAAAGATCGAAAAGAGTCCTATCGAGGCAGTCGAGATACGCTCGGTACTTACCTGCGAAAGCAAGAAGGGTGTTTGTGCCAAGTGTTATGGCCGTAACCTCTCTACTCACCGTATGGTGCAGAAGGGTGAGGCTGTAGGTGTAATCGCTGCCCAATCTATCGGTGAGCCGGGTACTCAGTTGACTCTGCGTACATTCCACGTGGGTGGTGTTGCAGGTAACGTCGCAGCCGTTAAGGATGTTACAGTCCGTAACAACGGTAAACTTGAAATCGACGAACTTCGTACCGTTAAGGATGCGGATGGCAACAACATCGTTGTAGGCCGTATGGGTGAAATGCGACTCATCGAACCCAAGTCGGGCATTGTGCTTACTACAGCCAATATACCTTACGGTTCAAAAATATACTTCAACGATGGTGATGAAGTCAAGGACGGCGACATGATCTGCGAATGGGACCCCTTCAATGCTGTAATCGTAGCCGAAGATGGCGGTCGCGTAGTATTCGAAAACGTTATAGAAGGTGTAACTTATCGTGTGGAATCAGCCGAGGGTACTTCATTGCGTGAGAAGATCATCATCGAGTCTAAAGACCGTACCAAACTTCCGGAAATCAAACTTATCGGCAAAAATGACGAGGTTATCCGCAGTTACTCATTGCCGGTAGGCGCCCACCTCCTTGTAGATGAGGGCGACGAATTGACTCCGGGTAAGGTATTTGTGAAGATTCCGCGTGCTGCGGGTAATGCCGGTGATATCACCGGTGGTCTGCCGCGTGTGACCGAACTCTTCGAGGCCCGTAATCCAAGTAACCCCGCAGTAGTGAGCGAAATCGACGGTGTGGTTACATTCGGTAAGGTAAAGCGTGGTAACAAGGAGGTAATCGTAACCTCTAAACTGGGTGAGGAGAAGAAATATCTCGTGCCTCTTACCCGCCAGATGCTCGTACAGCAGGACGACTTCGTGCGTGCCGGCACTCCGCTCTCTGACGGTGCGGTTACCCCGAGCGATATCCTCAATATCATGGGTCCCACAGCGGTGCAGGAATACATTGTGAATGAAGTTCAGGATGTATATCGTATGCAGGGTGTGAAGATCAATGACAAGCACTTTGAGGTTATCGTGCGCCAGATGATGCGTAAGGTTAACATCCTAGATCCGGGTGATACCAAATTCCTCGAGCAGCAGGTTGTTGACAAGCGTGACTTCATGGAAGAGAACGACAACATCTGGGGTAAGAAATATATCGAAGATGCAGGTGACTCAGAGAACTATCTCGCCGGTCAGATCATCACTCAGCGCAAACTCCGTGATGAGAACTCGGCTCTTAAGCGTAAAGACCTCAAGCCGATGACTGTGCGCGATGCAAGACCTGCCACTTCCGAGCAGATACTTCAGGGTATCACTCGCGCAGCATTGCAGACTTCAAGTTTCATGAGTGCCGCATCGTTCCAGGAAACTACCAAGGTGCTTAACGAAGCAGCCATCAATGGTAAGACCGATTACCTCGAGGGTATGAAGGAAAATGTAATCTGCGGTCACCTTATCCCTGCCGGTACAGGTTTGCGCGAATACAATCGCCTGGTTGTAGCCAACAAGGATGAACTCGCAGAACTTCAGGTCACCGATGCTCCCGCTGCCATAATCGACGTGGAAGCCGAAGAGGTAGAAGCATAATAGACCTGTTAGATTAACCGGTAACTCAATATATCAAACATCCGGTAAATGAGATAAGCAAAAATATCCGGCAGGATATTCAAATAAATAAGAGGGTGCCAATCCGGTACCCTCTTATTGTTTTTGTCGCTGTTATCGACTTTTTTGTAAAGATTTATTGCTTTAAATCAATAAAAATACGTATCTTTGGAAATCTTACGCTTAATTCCACCTATAGTAAGGCATGGGAATCATCTGCATTATATACCGGTGGCTGCGGAGAAATTAAACAAAATATGAAATACCCGAAATTATGAAATTTAAATTTAGATACTGCCTCCCGTTGGCGATGGCCGCCATAATAGCCGGTTGTGCTAAAAAGGAAGCAGGACTTACTCTTAATTTTCCTGACGAATATAATGGCGAGAGAGTGGATCTTGTCAGTTTTGAAGATAGTGTGACAGTAGCCTCGGCCGATATAACCGGAGGGAAAGCCGCATTTCTACTCTCAGAGTCTGACTCGCTCAAGATGCCTGTGTTGGCGCAGTTTATGGTCAACGGTCGTATCAAGGGTTATTATGTAATAGAAGAGGGGAGTGCAGAGTGGTGTGATACCCTCAGTGTGGCCAAGGGTACACCGCTCAATGACAAACTCAACGCGCTTATCCATGAGTTGGATGAAGCGGAAGAAGCGGAGGATTTTAATCTGCTGGCCGATTTTGCCGAGAAGAAATATAATGAGAATAAGGATAATATCCTGTCATCATTTTTCGGAGTGGAATGGCTGAAGTGGGCCGATCCGCTAAAAGTAGATTCACTCTTAAACGAGGCCCCGGCACGCTTTAAAGATTCAAAACGCGCGTCGAGATATATCAAATATGCGCATCTGCGTGCCAAAACTGCCCCGGGTATGCCATACGCAGACTTTGAGGGCACAAATGCTGCGGGGGAGAAGATTACATTTTCTCAATATGTAGAGCCCGGTAAATATACACTCGTAGATTTTATGGCGAGTTGGTGTCCTTACTGCATTAAGGATATGCCTAAACTCAAATCCATTTCAGAGGAGTATAAGGGTAATGGTCTCAATCTCGTAAGTGTTGCCGTGCGAGATGAGCATCAGGCTACACAAGGTGCTGTAGAGCGCCACGGTATAAACTGGAATGTAGTGTATGATGCGCAGAAGCGCCCTTATGAACTTTACGGCTTCTCAGGTATTCCGCATTACATGCTTATCGGACCGGACGGAAAAATTCTATTCCGTGAGGGATCGCTCGATTTGCTTCGGACTAAACTCGAATCACTATGGGAGAAAAAATGAAAAATTACGAGTCGCTAAATGCGATCATAAAGGATAGGATTGTTAAAAGTTGGGATCTGATGGCATTCTCCGATATGGGGGGAATGAATTATCGTTTTCGCGATGTAGCGGAGTGTATCGAAAAATTGCGTGTGATTTTTGACGCAGCCGGACTGAAACCGGGTGACAAGGTAGCGCTTTGCGGTAAAAACTCCTCAAACTGGGCCGTAACTTTCATAGCGTGTCTCAGCAGCGGGCTGATTGCCGTGCCGATCCTGCATGAATTCAAGCCGGAGGTTATACACCATCTCGTAAATCACAGCGAGGCAAAGTTGCTGTTTGTAGATGAAAATATATGGGAGAAACTGGATGCCGATGAATTACCCGAACTTATCGGTGCCCTCTATATATCTGAGTTCGGTATGCCGTTATCGCGTAGCAAGGAACTCACAGATGCCCGTAATAATATCAACGAGCGCTTCGGTGCCAGATTCCCATACTCGTATGATAAGGAGATGTTTGAGGTATTTGCCGATCGGCCGGAATTTACTTGCGTCATCAATTATACCTCAGGTTCTACCGGTATGTCAAAAGGTGTGATGCTCCCGTATAAATCTATATGGAGTAATATCCGCTTCTGTCTGGATAATATTGATTATCTTCATCCCGGTGACGGAATGGTCAATATGCTCCCGTTGGCGCATCTGTATGGTATGGTAATCGAGATGCTTCACCCCTTTTGCCGTGGCATGCATTGCCATTTCCTTACCCGTTTGCCGTCTCCCAAGGTAATCATGCAGGCATTTGCCGAGGTAAAACCGAAACTTGTAATTACGGTTCCGCTCATCATAGAGAAGATCGTAAAGGGGAAGGTTTTCCCTCTGCTCGAAAAACCCTTGATGAAACTTATGATGCACGTCCCCTTTCTGGATGATAAAATGTATGCCAAGGTCAGAGATGGGCTGATTGAAGTATTTGGCGGGCAGTTAGTGCAGGTTATCATAGGAGGTGCGGCTCTTAATAAAGATGTGGGAGAGTTCCTCCATAAGATTAACTTCCCGGTAACGGTAGGTTACGGCATGACCGAATGCGGTCCGCTAATTACATACGTGCCCGCATCTGAGGCTAAACCCGGAAGTTGCGGTAAGATAGTGAGCCGTATGGAGATGAAAGTCAATTCTACAGACCCGTGTAATATCCCCGGTGACCTCTGGGTGCGCGGCATGAATGTGATGCAAGGATATTACCACAATCCCGAGGCTACCGAAGAGGTTATGATGGGTGATGGCTGGATGAATACCGGCGACATGTGCACTATCGATGAAGACGGATATCTGTTTATATCAGGCCGCTCAAAGACTATGATACTTGGCCCCTCCGGACAGAATATTTATCCCGAAGAGATTGAGCAAAAACTTAATAACCTGCCATACGTACTCGAATCTATAGTGATAGAAGATGATGGCAAACTTGTGGCGCTTATCGTGCCTGACTACGAACTTCTTGAAAGTCAGAAAATTGATAAAGCGCAACTCGATAATATAATGGCCGAAAATCTTGTGGCTCTGAATAAGGAAATGCCCGCCTATAGTAAAGTGGCATCATACGAATTGAGAGACACAGAATTTGAAAAGACTCCGAAACGCTCCATAAAGAGATTCCTGTATCAGCGTAACTAATCCCCTTCATATTATCTCTGGTGGCCGGGAATGCGGCTACGGAGATAATAGAGGTTGATAAGTCGTGATTTTGGGATTGGGAGTGTCAACGCGAATTATCGTGTGCTGCAGTGCAAGGGGGTAGGTAGAGAAATTAAACTTAGAGACTTAAGTAACAACCTTAAATAAAATGTATACCGAATTTAAAAAACATCTTGAAAACGAACTTGATGAAATACGTCAAGCCGGTCTTTACAAAAACGAGCGTATTATCACCACTCCTCAAAGTGCCGACATTCAGGTAGCAAATACAGATGGTGAAGTACTCAATTTCTGTGCAAACAATTATCTCGGTCTTGCCGACAATACCCGTCTGGTCGAGGCCGCCAAGAAGGCTATGGATGAGCGTGGCTACGGTATGTCGTCGGTTCGCTTCATTTGCGGCACTCAGGATCTGCACAAAGAACTCGAAAAAGCGATCAGCGATTACTTCAAAACGGAAGATACTATACTTTACGCCGCTTGTTTTGATGCTAACGGCGGTCTGTTTGAACCTCTGTTTACAGAGGAAGATGCTATTATCTCCGACTCTTTAAACCATGCGTCTATTATAGATGGTGTGCGTCTATGTAAGGCTAAACGTTATCGTTATGCCAATGCAGATATGGCTGATCTGGAACGTTGTCTTAAAGAAGCCAAAGAGGCGGGTGCGCGTCATATCATTATCGCAACCGACGGTGTGTTCTCAATGGACGGCAATGTTGCTCCGATGGATAAGATCTGCGAACTGGCAGAAAAGTACGGTGCACTGGTGATGGTAGATGAGAGTCACTCGGCAGGCGTTGTCGGCCCGACAGGTCATGGTGTGGCTGAGCAGTTTGACTGCTACGGCAAGATTGACATCTTCACCGGCACTCTTGGTAAGGCATTCGGTGGCGCTATGGGTGGTTTCACTACCGGACCTAAAGAGGTAATCGATATGTTGCGTCAGCGTTCACGCCCCTACCTCTTCTCCAACTCGGTTGCTCCCTCTATAGTAGGTGCCAGCATAGAGATGTTTAAGATGCTCAAAGAGAGTGACGATCTCAATAAGAAACTTAAAGAGAATGTCAACTACTTCCGCGACAAGATGATAGAGGCCGGTTTTGATATCAAGCCGACTCAGAGCGCTATCTGCGCGGTGATGCTTTACGATGCAAAACTATCACAGGAATTTGCCGCAGAGATGCAGAAAGAGGGAATCTTCGTAACCGGATTCTACTATCCTGTAGTTCCGAAAGGTCAGGCACGAATCAGAGTGCAACTTTCTGCCGGCCACGAACGTGAACACCTCGACCGCGCTATAGCCGCATTTATCAAAGTAGGCAAAAAACTCGGTGTCATCAAGTGATTTTAAACTTAGGATAAGCCTACAAGCAGGCTCGCGGAGCAGCCACTAAGTAAACTGACACAAGCAAGCCTGCAGAGTAGAAATTCAGAAAAGGCACGTATCTATCAGGTTTAAAACCTTGATTTATACGTGCCTATAAAAATTTTGTCCATGTAAAAGTACCGCCATCGCGGTACTTTTATGTTTTCTCTCTACGCGTTAGGGGGATGCTTATTTGAGATGCATCGCTTTGATGTATGAGTTGTGGATTATCATCTTGTCGGCTTTGGCATTATCTATGTATTGCCGGAGTAGGGATCTGCCGAGCGACTCGGAACATAATTTGCGCGCCTCGCGAATCTCTGCGTATGAGCCACGAGGTGACTCAACAAAATCCACCAACTTTTGCCAATCTTCGGGTGGCTCTATCCCGGTCATAGCACTCACATTAATTTTCTTGTAAGGCCAGAAAGTGTAACCTATATTGTTGGCGCACATCACATCTACAAATGCACTCATCCACTCATCGGTATTGTGACCGATCTCACCCATATACATCGGTAACCCGGTTTTATCGCGAAATGTTATATAGTGCTCAATCGCCTCAGCAGTTGGTTGTCCGCCGTATCTATGACATGTATACATGATGTTGTCGTCAAAATTCCAATCGGTAAAGTTACCGAAGTAACTGTTCCATTGTGCACCTCCAAGCAGTATGATATGGTTCTTATCATGTTTGCGGATCCGGCGGGTTACTTCCTTATAAAGCGGTTCTAACCGGCTGTTGAGGGTTTCGCGCTCATCTCCTTCCCAATAGGTTGCAATCGGTTCGTTGGCGAGTTCGTAGCCCAAAATTACATCTTCGTCAGCATAATAGGATGCTATCTTCTCCCATATTTCAGAATATTGTTTTTGAGAAACCGAATCAGTAAGAAGCCAGGGGTAGCCGAAACTGTCATCAATATTATCGCCCGATTGTCCGCCGGGGCAATCATGCATATCGAGGATAAGGCGGAGGTCATGTTTTTTTGCCCAATTCACACAACTGTCAATCAGTCTGAACCCCTCGCGATCATCATTCAACCCCATGTAATCCTCATTGGTAAAGAGTTTGTAATGAAAAGGTATGCGAATGGTGTTGGCACCAAGCGAAGATATAAAGGCAAAATCCCTCTCGGTAATGTAATTATCTTTGAAACTCTGCCAGAACCTGCGAGTCTCGGTAGGACCTACCAACTGGCAGAATGCCTCATTGATAGTATGAGGGGAAGAGGTACGCTTAAAGCCAAACATATATCCCTCGGGGTTAAGCCAATTTCCCAAGTTGGTGCCGCGGATAAAAAATTTATTCCCCTCAGCATCTACAATATCCTTACCCTTTACTTTGAGAAAATCCCTGCGGCCTGACTTTTCGGTAGTCGAATCAGATAACATTTGGCCCGATGACGTTACAGGGGAGAGGGGAATAGATTTATCAGAATATACAGTCGAGGGTTGAGCAAATGCAGAAGTTGAGGTAGAGATTAAAAATGCTGAAGAAAAGAGAATTTTTTTAATAAAAGTTGCATCGCATGGCACACCCATGCGAAAAAATCGTATCTTATGCATAAATATGTAGGTTTGTGAAATAAAAACGTACTCTTAACGAGGAGGTATGGTCTTGATGACTCTGGCCGGGTTGCCCGCAACGATAGTATCGGCATCAACATCTTTAGTAACTACGCTTGCGGCACCGACCACAGCATTATCACCGATAGTGACTCCGGGCAGGATAGTGGCGCCGGCACCGATCCATACATTTTTACCGATATTTACAGGCTTACAAGTTATAACCTGACGCTCATAAAGGTCATGATTATTAGATATTAACTGCACATTAGCAGCGATCATGGTGCCATCGCCTATACTGATACCACCGGCCGACATCATAAGGCAACCGGGCATGACTACTACATTGCGGCCTATCTTCACGCAATGCGGTCTGATAGCGGTAAGCGGTGTATTAACAATGCTACCTTCGCCCATGTCGGTAAATATACGATGTATAAGCGCTGTATAAGCCTCGGTGTCAGGCATAGTGTGGTTAAATTCAAAAATCAGTTTTGCGTGAGCGGCAGCCAGATCCAGTTCTTCCGGAGTCTGCTTAGTTACATCAATTCTAATTTCTTCCATAAATTAAATTAAGAAAATTAAGTATATAACTTAAACGGTTTAAGAAAGTAAGCAATATATGAAAATCTTGTCTATTGAATTTCATTACCTACTTGTTGAAATTATTTACTTGCAAAATTAATAAAAATAATTGAGAGGTAGGGGGCAACATTTTTTTGAGGTAGTGGGTCATAATTTTTATTAGTTACTTATATTTAGTAATTTTGCAGAAGTTTTTCATTACTTACTTATGCCTACATCTATATATAATCAAACTACTCATCTACCGGTTGTCCGGATAGTAAGGAGACTACGGCAGGGATTAATAGCATTGATTGCTATAATATCAATAAATTTTTCAGTGGCGGCTCAGGAACCGACACGGCGTCCCGGCACCGGTTCTGATACATCCGGCAAGAATACAGCCGGAATAAAGTCCGATTCGGTCAAGCCAAAGAGGCAAAGTTCGGCATGGACTATCAGCACCCCTCTGGGTAATCATTCCAAAGCCTCGGTAGATACTTTGCTGTATAATTATCAGAGTAAATTTATACCCTCTCTCACCTCGGATGCGTACGCCACCACCGGTACGCTCGGATCAGAAGGGGTCAACATGATATATTTTGACCGGCCGGCATCGTATAGCACCTTTTTCTTTAACGATGCGCTATCGGCGACACTGCCCTCGCTAAAGACAATGAAATTTTATAACGTGTATGTGCCGATGACGCTACTCTCTTATAATTTCGGTGGTGGCAGTCAGAATCATGCCGACCGGCTTCAGGCCATCTTTGCAGGCAATGTAAACCGTAATATCGGTATCGGCGGCTTTTTAGATTATAATTATGCTAAAGGTGCCTATAATTATCAGGCCCTCAAAGATTTTAACTTCGGTTTTACCTTTTATTTCAATTCTCACAGATATGAGGGTCAAGCCTTATATTTCCATTTCACAACTGTCAATAAAGAGAATGGTGGTATTACCGATTACCAATATATTACCGATCCGGCCGAGGTGCAGGGTGGTGTAAATAAGATAGAACCGAAGTCAATACCGACCAATCTCACTATGGCTCACACACGTCTGAGAGGAGACCATCTCTTTACCACCCATGCTCTTAAACTCGGTTACTGGACAGAAGAAGCGGTAAATGATACTACCGTCAGAGATGTATATATCCCGGTTACAAAATTTGTATATTCACTTGATTATGAACGGTCGCACCATGAGTTTACAAATACAGCATCGGGAGATACCGACAAGTTTTGGGCGCACACGTATCTTAATCCCAACACTACCAATGACGATACAGAGTATTGGAGTGTGACAAACAGTCTTGGTGTGCAATTATTGGAAGGGTTCAGAAAGTGGGCGAAATTCGGTATAGAGGCATTCGCCTCACTGCAGACACGCCGTATCACGCAGACTACCTATAACTATAATCCGGAACTGTCAGAAGAAGATAAAGCACTCCTTACCCCTCTACCTGAAGGGTTTACTATAGTGCCGCGCATTACTCAGACCCGACTGTCGGCGGGTGCTACAATCTCCAAACGGCGGGGATCTTTGCTCACCTACGCTGCCACGGCCAAGTTCGGTATCACCGGGGGCATAGCGGGAGATATAGACATTACCGGTAATGTTGGATCACGCTTCCGGCTGTTTGGAGATACGGTATCGATTACTGCCACCGGAGGATTTCATAATGCATCAAATTCATATTTCTTAGGACACTACATATCCAATCACTTTGCTTGGAATCAAACGATAGGGAAGACCACCCGCTTTGAGTTTGGTGGCAAACTCACCATACCCTGGACGAAAACGGAATTTTCGGCAGATTTCCGAGACCTTAAGAACATGGTATATTTCAATACCGAAGGGATTCCGACACAGCATGCACCCCATGTACAGGTATTCGCGCTGCGCCTTAATCAGAAGTTAAAATTTGGAATATGGAACTGGAATAATACCATCACCTATCAGGTATCGTCAGATCAGAGTGTTTTGCCGCTTCCGGCTCTGGCTGTATACTCCAACATGTTTCTTGACTTCAGGTTATTCAAGGTGTTGAATATTAATTTAGGTATAGATTGCGATTACTACACCCGCTATCACGGCTATGCATACCAGCCGGCGACAATGGTATTTCATGTACAAGATCAGAAAACAGTAGGTAATTATGCATTTTGTAACGCGTATCTGTCGGCAAAACTATATAAGGCCCGATTCTACATACTGTACAGTCATGTAAATCAGGGATGGTTTGGCAACAATTACTTCTCAGTGCCATATTACCCGCTAAATCCCCGTAATTTACAATTTGGTGTAAGTATCGACTTCGCAAATTAATCCCTGTCCTGATAAGGGGGGCTGTAGCCAATTACTGCTGCTCCTGCCAAGTGCTTGGCGAAGGATATTATAGATACAAAATAAGGGTGTGTCGTGATTAAATTTTAATACGACACACTCGTTAAATTTTTTATAAGATTTGTGGTTATTACTTACCGCATCCGCACGAAGAGCAACCTACCTGTTCCTTAACGCTCTTTTTAAATGCTTCAAACTGAGCGGCAAATTCTGCAAACAGAGGGTTGTCGGAATTCTTCTTAATTACATGATGCATAAAGCGCATGGCGAGTACAAACTCTTTGTCATACTTATCTTTAGAAAATCCAAATTTTTTTGCATTCTCTACCATAGCACCTAAATCATGATGACCTCCAAAATTGAAGTTCATAACTTCGGCCATCTTGCCATCTTTAGCCTCGATGACATTTACATAATAAGATCTTTTCTCTTTTTCCATAATAGCAATAATTTAATAATTAAGTGTTGAATGATATGTATCGGATACTAACCCGTATCAAATTGTTGTGTTACTCATAATCAACCTCCGGTTTCATATCCGATTCAATATTAAAACAATATTTCATCGACTCAAGATTGTCAACGAACCTTAAATAAATATACAGTTTCTTAAGCCGAAGTGGGATAATAGTGCTAATCAGTATGAGCATATAAAAATTACCCGCATAGGTGTCAGACCGATGCGGGTAAATTATGCGGGGAAAATAGAGTCGGCACCTCAGGCGGGGAGATGCCGGCACTGTGATAAAAGCATTATTGGATGCAGTTTTCAGGCTTGATGAGCAGGGCGGAGGAGGTCATTGACTGTCTTGACGGGATTAAAGGTCTCTGCCGGTACTTCGATAAAGATAGTATTCCAGTCAGACATGGCACCATTCCAAAGACCCGGGAGTTCGAGAGCCTTGATCTCAACCCCTTCGCGGCTCTTCTCTGAGATAAAGCCTGTGGCAGGATCCACGTAATCGGGGAGGTTGAATTTTTTACCTTCAAAGTCCTTGATTGCCACAACAAGATCAACCGGATTGAAGTGAGTGGAATCCTTCATCATTTTCACACATTTTTTATCTTTTGGATTAATCTGAGATGATTCGAGAATCTGGGGGCTCACGGTACCGTCAGGGTTGTAACATAAGAAAGGACCACCGCCGGGTTCACCTTCGTTTTTGACCATACCGCAAACACGCATGGGTCTGTTGAGTTTGGAGAAGATATAATCCGCTTCCTCCTGAGGCGACATACGGTCGGCATCATCGTGAGTAATGCATAATACTTTACGCAGGAAAGTAAGCATCTCTTCGCGTTCCTCTTCAGAGGGGAGACCGGCTTTCAGCATCTTGCAATAACGGTCAGCCTTCATCTTGGCACCTACCAGAACGCCACCGATAACCTTTTTATACTTTATTGTAGAGTCGCGCAGAGCATCAGGTACCACATTATCAATATTCTTAATGAAGATTACGTCAGCATCGAGATCGTTGAGGTTCTCTATGAGAGCGCCATGACCACCGGGACGGAAGAAGAGTTTGCTGTCTTCGCGATATGCTTCACCATTTTTGGTAGCGGCCACGGTGTCGGTAGAGGGTTTCTGCAGGCTAAGCGAGATATTGAGTTTAATACCATATTGATGCTCCATAAATGCCTTGACTTCTTCGATCTTGGCCTCTACGAGGGGTAGATGCTCCTCGCTTACAGTGAAGTGCAGATTAACCTGACCATCCTTGCCGAGTGCATATTGAGCACCTTCGGCGATGTGCTCCTCAAGGGGAGTGCGCGAGCATCCCGGCACACGGTGGAATTGCAAAAGAGCCTTAGGCAGATGACCATAACCGAGACCGGGAGAATTGAGGAGAATATTCAGAATATCCTTATAGCGCTTCTCCTTGATAAGTGTGTCAAGGCTACGACTATAAAGAGTGATTGCCTCAAGATTAAGTATATGGTAGAAAGCGAAATCTTCAATCTCGTCAAAAAATTTCTTGACAAAATCAGAATCAGGCTTATCGTGCTTGCCATTAAGGAAACTGAAAAGATCCTTAAACATGCGTGAGGCGGCACCGGAAGCCGGAGTCATCTTGAGTATTTTAGCACCGGAGTGCAGATATTTTTCCCATATCTCGATACATTGCGCTTCGAGTTCGGGAGTGGGGAGAGTGATACCATTACCTACGGTGGCAGGCGCCTCAATTTTCAGGTAGGGGAAACCCTCGGAGAGCATACGGAGTTGTTCGAGAAGTTTCTCCTCTGTGATACCTTTCTCTTTTAATAAGGTTTTGTCGGTGTCGTTAAGTGTCATATTTATATTTAGGTTTGGAGTAAATTATAAAAATTGGAGTAAATTATAAAAAAGAGGAATAGCCGGTTAAGGCTCTTATATAAATTAAACAATTTTGGGTGTCAGTGGTTCTGGCGGTCGAGTGTGATTTTGAGAATCTGCAGTTTACGCGAAGAGAGGAGTAGGGAAGACTCAAGGCTATGGATTTCCTGCTGCTTCTTACAGAGAACCCATGTAGACGCAACCCATCTCTTTTGGGGTTCGGAAAGGGTGATTTTTCTGACTACTGATCCATTTTGCAGGTATTGCAATTCTACGGGGGAGTTATGATAATCGGTAATAATCATAGCCAGCGAGTCAGCCTTCGGGCCTGAAAATGCGACAGTGGTAAGTCCATTAGCCGTGTAATTAAGTGCTTGGTCTGCAGGGACGGTCTGAGTCTCCATGCTCTTGCCCGCGGCCAGAGCGCGAATAGAATTGAATCTTGCTCCCGAAAGAGCGGCTACCAGTTCCAGACCTTCGCTCTTTAATATTCGCGCTGCAATACCGGTAGAAGAGAGGGGATAAGCACTGCGAAACGAGGAGAGAATATAATAAGGCTCCACTTCACGAGGATTAGATACTGTAGAAAACTCAGGGAGATTTTCAGCCACCTCAAGTCGCAACTCTTCAAGTCGCAGAGAATCGTTGATACGCGACTTCTCTATAACAGAAATGGAGTCAGACAGCGAAGCCACCCAGTCGGCCCGGTCTTCTTCCGCTTTCTTACCGTCATAACCCTTACATGCGGGGATAATGACCATCGCCAGCAGGGTAAGCCCTGCGAAGATATTTTTCATAATATTTAGATGAATATTTATTTTACCAACAGCAAAAAAGGCGCGAACGAGGTCAGATGCGTACCACATCTTTTACACCCTTCACGGTGCGTATCTTCTTGATAAGGTTATTTAACTCAGTGGTGTCGCTTACGCCGACTGTAAGATAACCTTGAAAGATACCGTCGTGAGAGTCGATAGATACATTGCGCAAATTCACATTCAGTTCCTTAGCGATTATAGAAGTAATATTGGCAAGAATACCGAGATCATCATTACCGATGATGCGGAGGTTAGCCGAAAGAATATCGCCGGTCTTGCCACTCCACTCTACCGGTATCACCCTATAAGGGTATCGCGTACGGATATTTCTGGCATTCGGACAATCTGACTTATGTACCTTAACAGTACCCTCAGAAGAGATAAAACCGAACACTTCATCGCCATAAATAGGATTGCAGCATTTGGCATACTTATAACTAAGGCCGGCAATAGATTTACCACCGATAACCAGAACATCTTTTTTACTCTTCGGGTCATCCTCGGGAGCAGACTGAAGATGATACTCCTCGGCCGATATTTTGGTTACATCCTCCTGATGGTCAATCTCCTCCTGATACTGCTGTAAAAACTTATTGACATCAAGTTTCTCAGAGGCCATATCGGAATAGAACTCGTTGGCAAACTTATAGCCATTCTTCTTGATAAGACGCATCAGAGTGGTCTCATCCAGATCAATTTTGCGGTTTTTTGCGCGCCTGTCGAGTAATTCTTTGCCGATATTGGCCAACTTCTGCGCCTCTTCGTTAAGAGCCTGTTTTATCTTATTGCGGGCTTTCTGGCTTACTACAATATTAAGCCAATCCTGATTAGGCGACTGGGTGGCAGAAGTGATAATCTCCACCGTATCGCCATTTGCAATTTTATAGGTGATTTTTTTATGGCGTCCGTTGACTATCGCACCGGTACACCGGCATCCTACATTAGAGTGAATGCGAAAAGCGAAATCAAGCACCGTAGCGCCCGCAGGGAGTTTGAAGAGATCCCCCTTAGGAGTAAAGGCATACACCTCCTTCTCATAATCATCCATCTTGATATGGCGCATCATCTCCATCGGACCTGCATCGGCCGATTCGAGAATATCGCGGATGTTATTCATCCACTGGTCAGTAGAGTCAGACTTAACTCCCTTATAGCGCCAGTGAGCCGCGAGACCTTTTTCGGCCACAAGATCCATACGGCGCGTGCGGAACTGCACCTCAACCCATTTCGATTCAGGACCCATAACGGTAGCGTGGAGTGACTCATAGCCATTGCTCTTAGGTATCGAAATCCAATCGCGCATGCGAGCAGGGTTAGGGGTGTACATGTCGGTAAGTATAGAGTACGCCAGCCAGCAATCAGACTTCTCTTTCTCCGGCGGTGTATCGATGATGACGCGGATAGCGAAGAGATCGTAAATACCCGATACATCCACCTTCTGCTTCTTCATTTTACCCCAGATAGAGGATATGGACTTAGTGCGCCCCTTAATATCAAATTTAAGACCGGCATCTTCGAGTTTCTTCTTTACCGGGTCGATAAAACTCTTGATATAAGCCTCGCGACTGCGTTTGGTCTCATTGAGTTTGTGGGCGATCTGAGTATATATTTCGCGATTGGAGTATTTAAGCGACAGGTCTTCAAGTTCGCTTTTAAGTTTGTAAAGGCCGAGACGGTGAGCGAGTTGGGCGTAAAGATAATTAGCCTCAAAGGCTACGTCCTTAACCCAATGCTGGTCCGGATGGAGATTAATCTCGCGCATAAGGGTGAGATTCTTTACAGTCATCATGATTATAACCCTGATGTCATCGGCCAGAGAGAGCATCAAACCTCTGAAATTATCCTGATTAACCGCATTATTTTTATTAGAAAACTTCTCGACTGCAGAAACTCCCACAAGCAAAGACGCGATATCTTCGCCCCACTTATCTTTTACAGCAGAGATGTCAATGATTTCATCTTCGAGCAATGGAGATAGAAGAAGCGCGATTATGATATTATGGTCATGATCAATCGAATCAGTAAATAATACTGCGGCCTTAAGAGCGAGAATCGCCTTCGGAAGTCCATGAGCATCGTAAGGAGCATCATGTCTGTTCATTGCGGTGACGCAGAGATCCCTGATAGCCTCGGCATCGCCCGGCAATAAAGAATCCCCCATTTTATGCTCAAGAGAGCGTGCCAATTCAAGCAATTGCCTGCGGTGAGAAAATGAGAGAGAAGTAGTATTATTTAAGAGAGAAGTAGTATTATTTAATTGTGGTGTATTATCATTCATAACAGAAGCATATATTTCACAAAAGAAGCATATATTTCAAAAATAGAGATACATTTTAAAATAAAAATATATAAAACATACCCCCAACAACAAATATAACAAAAAATATCCACAATCTTCCACAAATACCCAATAATAGACATCAACCAACCACGCGTAATCAGTAAGCATGCGGGGTTGCAATAGTAAACATACGGGGTTGCTGGTATAAAGTAAGTAATGATTATGTCAGAACAGAAGATGAACTCATATCGCTTCTCTTCCGGAGAAGAACCGAGTGATGAGATGTTGGCGCAACTTATGAAAGAGGTTTTTGCTGATGCGAAGACGCGTCAGCAACAGGCTACATCCGCTTATTTCACTGAAATGCGGAAAAATGCTGAAGCGCGGTGCAACGCATTCAGACTTATCGCAATTAACTCACGGTCTGCATAGTAAGTAAACTTCCTCTTCGTTCACCCACTCGTTCATTTCCCTTTTGTGTAGCTCGATTGAGTTTCTTCGGCAGGGATAGCCGTTTTTCGTGCAAGTCAAGAACTGCGACCCTAAGGGT
>CAMWNR010000040.1 GCA_947175665.1 uncultured Porphyromonadaceae bacterium | reverse complement strand
AGATTCCACTGCACTTGCCCCAAACGAAGCGGCGGCAAGAGCCAAAGAGAGGGAGAGGCTACGGACTGAAATGATATTTTTCATATTATTTAAATTAGTTCGATAGTTTGGATAAGTAACATTTGAGGATTATGGATTACTTACTTATTGCATCCGATTTACTCAATTAATAAAAGTAAAATATCAGGTTTTATTTTGTCGAGGACCATAAATATTCCAAAAATTAAATAATTTTAATAAAAGTAATTAGCATCTTTAAAAATCCTTAATTAATTTTGAATAAAAATAGTGGGGGATTACATTCTTCATTCTAACCGTACTTGACGTATTGACAGGCTAAAAAAGTATGAGACGCAGTAAAACCGCATCGCTTATAGTTATTTTTATTTTAATAGTGAGTATGCTATTTGCTGCATGCTCTACTACACGTCATACCCCCAAAAGATCGGTAAAGCATAAGCATAAGAAGGAGAGAGTAGTAAAGCATAAAAAACAGAGAATCCCCTATATCTCAAACCTTACGGGTGTGAGGAAGAAGATAGTAGAGGCTTCTCTGGAGTGGGAAGGGACTCCCTATAAATTTGCCGGTTATAGTAAGAAAACCGGTACCGACTGCAGTGGTATGGTGCTTACCGTTTATCTTGAAACGACCGGTATTAAATTACCGCGCAATTCAGCCAAGCAGGCTGAGTATTGCAAGCGTATCAAGCCATCGCAAGTGTTGCCGGGAGATCTTGTGTTTTTTGCCACCGGTAAAGATCCCGATAAGGTATCACATGTAGGTATCATGATAGATAATGATAACTTCATACATGCCAGCACCAGTAAAGGGGTCGTTATTTCAAGTGTCAGCACACCGTATTACCAACGCACCTTTATGGGGTACGGCAGAGCGCTTTAACCCGCTGAACATAATGAGGTGCCTTGAGTTCTTAATTACGTGGTTTAGGTTATAGCATAATGCGATTATCAAATTTGCGAATTTAATAAACAATGATTAACTTTGCAGTGTTAATAATACATCAACAATGTTAGTCACTTTTGAAGAGGAATATTTAAGGATTCTATACGAAGAGGGGAGAAGCGTGGATAAGAAACATCGACTTCAACCAGACATAATCCGGAGGTATCAGAAAGCGATTAATTTCCTGAAAGGAGCCTCAAGTATAGAGGCGTTATGGCCGATCCGCTCGTTGAATTACGAAGTATTATCCGGGGATAAAGCCGGACGTAGTTCGGTTAGAATAAATGACCGGTATAGAGTGGAGTTTACCGTCTCTCTTAATGAGAACGAGCCGATACTGACTATTTGCAATGTGTTGGAATTATCAAATCATTATAAATGAAAAATATGAAGATAAATATAGAAGGGATGGCTCCCGATATGATAGCCAACAATCTTACTCCGAGCAGCCCGATTCATCCGGGCGAGATGATAAAGGATGAGATCGAATACCGGGGTATCACCCAAAAGGCCTTAGCGTCAGAGATCGGACTCCCGGCATCTGTCCTTAATGAAGTGTTGAATGGGAAGCGGGCAGTCACCACCGAGTACGCCCTCCTGTTGGAAGCGGCCCTCGGAATAGAAGCCGATCTCTGGCTTCGCCTGCAGGCAGACTATAACAAACAAGTAGCCTGCTCAAATCCCTCCTTCATGGCGAGAATAGAGAAGATCCGCCGTGTCGCTGCGTTCCTGTAGAGAAGGTATTAGTTAATTTTGCAGTTGTCAGTTGCCTCTACAGCATCTCTTTTTGAGTGAGGGGGCTTGGATTTTTAAAACGAAGACTCGAACACCGTAAAATCACCGTTCCAGCCATACTTTTGGGGACTATAGGATTTTTATCGGATAGCAATAATTCAAAATAAAAGCACTGATTTCAGCGTGTTAATCTCTGATGATCAGTGCTTTTAATGATGGTGACCCCACTTGGGTTTGAACCAAGGACTCCCTGATTATGAGTCGAAGATACCGGTAGAGAGGTATCTTTCTCCGGTGTCGGGTAGTAATGCCACTATTGTTTTCCCCTTGTTTTCCGGTTTTTCGGCTTCCTTTATCGCGGCATACAGAGCCGCTCCCGATGAGATTCCGGCCAAAGTGCCTTCTTGCTCTGCGAGCAGTCGGGTTGTGGCTATGGCGTCCTGATCCGATACATCCACCACACGGTCTACCACTGATGCATCATAATTCTGAGGTATGAAATTAGCACCGATACCCTGTATCTTGTGCGCTCCCGGTTTTCCTCCGGTCAATACAGTAGAGGCCGCCGGTTGAACGGCTATGACTTCGACCCCCGGTTTAATCCCTTTTAACCCGCGCCCGGTACCCGAAACAGTACCACCGGTTCCTACACCGGCCACGAAGATATCAACTTCCCCTTCAGTATCGCGAAAAATCTCAGGTGCGGTAGTGAGAGTGTGAATTTCCGGATTGGCCGGATTAGCAAACTGCTGTAGTATCACACCACCCGTAGTTGCCGAGCATAACTCTTCAGCCTTCTTAACTGCTCCGCTCATACCCTCGGCAGCGGGTGTCAATACCAGTTGGGCTCCGTAGGCTTTGAGCAGTTGTCTGCGCTCCATGCTCATACTCTCAGGCATGGTGAGTATAACCTTATACCCCTTGGCGCGACCGATCCAGGCAAGTCCGATGCCGGTATTGCCGCTGGTGGGTTCGATAATGGTGGCTCCCGGTTTTAGTAGTCCCTTCTTCTCAGCGTCTTCAATCATAGCAAGCGCGGCTCTATCCTTCACGCTCCCTCCTGGATTGAAAGATTCCAGTTTTACTAATACCTTAGCCTGAAGATTTTTTAATTTCTCAATATTCTTCACTTCGAGCATTGGAGTATTACCTATTAACTCCACCATGTTCTTATTTAATTTATTATTCATAATTATGTTTTATTTAGTCTAATATTTTGCGGTAGGTTGAGTAACCGAACTACTTTGAGTCACTTTAGAGTATGGCTCTACCGAATGCGTGAGCCATATATTACCACCGATAACACTGTCATGGCCCACTGTAATGCGACCTAAAACACTTGCATTGGAGTAAATAGTGACATTATCTTCAATTATGGGGTGTCTCGGTACCGGGAGAGCCACGCCATCTTCATCGTAGGTAAATGCCTTGGCACCGAGTGTCACTCCTTGATATAGAGTTACATGATTCCCGATTACAGCGGTTTCTCCGATTACCACCCCGGTACCATGATCGATAGCGAAATAATTGCCAATCTTTGCTCCGGGATGTATATCTATACCTGTTGAGGCATGAGCGAGTTCGGTAATCATTCGTGGCAGAATAGGAACCTCCAACTCAATGAGTACTCTGGCAATCCTATAATAGAGAATTGCTTTAATCGACGGATAAGAGGCTATAACTTCCAGCGGACAAGCGGCTGCGGGATCTTTGGTAATAACTGCCTCAACATCAGTCAGCATTTTCTCTTTTATTTCATGCAGTTTGGAGATAAAAATTTTGGCAATATTACGCGCTTCAATTTGCCCGTTTCCAAAGGATTCATTAAGTATCTCCAACTGGAGAGTGAGTTCATTAAATATCGCCAAAATTCCCAGGCGGATAGCGTCACCCTCGTGATGAAACGGATGGAAATTAGTAAAAAAAATAGTATCCCAGATCTGATCCATCATCTCCTGAACTTTATGACGCATCGGTATGGAGGCGGAGGCAGTTGGATTATCCTTGCGCAGGAGTTTAACTTCTCTATCTATAATTTGGAGTATAGAATCTTTCATAATTTTGTGTAAATTTGCTTACTTATATATCAATGTAGTTTACAACTTCTTACATGTAATTAACAATCTTCGCTACAAAGTAGTTTCAGAATAGCGGTGTCAAATTTATCATTGGATGCAGTGTAAAGAGAGCAAAATTTTGAGGTATGGAAAATTTGAATTAATTTTGTAATCAGTCAGTATGACCCTCCCGCTACGCAGAATGGGTTATCATTGTGTCGGTGTTGTGACCTGTCATAGATTACACGCTTCAAACACTTTGAGAATTTAAAACGTTATATATAAGAAATTATTAATTTATAAAACAACTGAAAATCTAAACCGAAATGGCATTACAATTTACAGATCAGACTGCCCGTGAGGCAATTGAATCCGGCAAGCCGGTAGTGATCGATTTTTGGGCTACTTGGTGCGGTCCCTGCATCAAACTCGGCCCTGTAGTTGAAGAACTTGCTGAAAAGTATCCCGATGTACAGATTGGCAAACTCAACATTGATGAGAATGATGAAATCGCCGGCGAAAACCGCGTACGTAACATACCTACAGTCCTCTTCTTTAAAGATGGTGAATTGAAAGAGAGAAGCGTAGGCCTTGTTAAACTTTCAGATCTTGAAGCAAAACTTCAGTCAATCCTCTAATCCCAAGAGATAAGTAAAATATGTAGAGGGTGTAGCACATAATTGTGCTACACCCTCTCTATTTGATTTATCAGTCCTTACCGTTCGGATATTCAGGGGAGTCCTTAGTGGTCGCGGCGGGTGGTGATATCCCGACGGATGCCCCATGCTTCCAGGAAACTCATGAGTTCTTTGTCGATACGGTATTTTTTTCTAGAGTGGATGGTAATATATTGTTTGCGTTCACAGTCAAGCAGGCGAAGATATAAATCCCCCTTTCTATCGGTATCGCTCTTGCTCTCAAACTCCTTGAGCGATGTGAAAAACTTCTCATCATTATATCGGGAATCAAGGGTAAGGCGAACGGCATTAGCAATATTACCCTGCACTTTATCGAGGTTTTGCACATCTTCTATTTTCATATCTATGTATGAGGGGTTAAAGGGGTTTTGCTGGAATCGCGTGCTGATCATAATAGCATCTCCTGCTACAAATTTACCTTTCATCTGTTCGTAGGTTTTACCAAACAGGCGTAGTCCTGTTTTGCCGGTGAAGTCTTCGATATTGATGATACCCCACGGTTTGCCATTTTTAGACATCTTCTCCTCTACGCTGACAACCATGCCGCCGAGGGTGAGTTGTGCGCCATCTTCCTGATCGGATTCAAATGATTCACATGATGTATTGCAACCGTAAGTGAGTTCCATGTAGTACGGGTCGAGCGGATGTGCGGAGAGATACATAGTCACCAGATTTTTCTCTGCCTCAAGGAGTTTGAGGCGATTCCACGGTTCGAAATCCGGATAAGGTGGCTTATTGGTTTCAATCGGTTCGAGATCATCAAAAAGCGAAGCCTGCAGAGAGTTGGCATCATTCTGGATATTTTGTCCGTACTTAACGAGATGATCAGCGTATGAAGTATCAAGCACCGGTGCCGAGAGCATTTCGCGGGCAATACCGAAACTGTCAAACGAACCTGCCAGCGCGAGGTTCTCGATTGAACTGCGGTTGCAGGCCGAGAGATTTACGCGCTCTACAAAATCGTAAATATCCTTAAAGGGTCCATTCTTCTTTCTTTCGGTCACTATTGCATTTACCGCAGAATCACCTACCCCCTTAATACCACTCAGACCGAAACGGATCTCGCCATTTTTAGTGACAGAGAATTTGTGGCCTGATTCGTTAATATCCGGCCCTTTTACTACTATTCCCATTCGCTTGCACTCATCCATGATTTTGGATAGTTTATCGGCTGCATTCAGATTACGGCTCAATACGCCGGCCATATATTCAGCCGGATAATGAGCCTTAAGGTAAGCGGTCTGATATGCCACCCAAGAGTAGCATGTAGCATGACTCTTATTGAAAGCGTAAGAAGCAAATTTCTCCCAGTCAGCCCAGATCTTCTCCAGCACCTCTGCTTTGTGACCATTTTGTTGGCCTTGCTCCATAAACTTCACTTTAAGTTTAGCCATCTTGTCAATCTGCTTTTTACCCATAGCCTTACGGAGCATATCAGACTCACCTCGGGTAAAATTAGCCAAAAGACGCGACAGTAGCATCACCTGTTCCTGATAGACGGTAATACCGTAAGTCTCTTCGAGATACTGCTGCATTATCGGTATATCGTAGGCTATGGGTTCACGGCCATGCTTACGGGCGATAAATGACGGTATATAGTCCATAGGTCCCGGTCGATACAGGGCATTCATGGCGATAAGATCCTCAAACTTCGAGGGTTGAAGTTCGCGTAGAGATTTCTGCATACCCGGTGATTCAAACTGAAATGTAGAGGTAGTGCGCCCTTCGCAGTAAAGTTTAAAGGTAAGTTCGTCGTCGAGAGGAATAGTATCTATATCCAGATCAATACCTCTTGCTTCCTTAATATTGGCAATAGCCTCTTTGATGATAGAGAGGGTTTTAAGACCGAGAAAGTCCATCTTGATCATACCGGTCTCCTCGATTACGCTACCTTCGTACTGAGTTACTATCAATTCCTCATCACCGTCAGAGGCTGTCGAAACGGGCACCCAGTCTGTTATATCATCGCGCCCGATTATGACACCGCAGGCGTGAATACCTGTGCCTCTGACATTCCCTTCGAGTTGACCGGCATATTGCATAACCTCACGTGTAAGAGGGTCCGGGCTATTATAAGCCTCCGAAAACTCTTTAGAGTATTTTACCAGATTGGTGAAATTAATTTTGGGAGCCTTACCGTTGACTTCCGGTAATCTGTCTACAACCAGTTTGGCAAGTTTATTGGAATCGGCGATCGGCATATCCATTACTCTGGCTACATCCTTGATAGCGGATTTTGTGGCCATAGTCTGATAGGTGATGATATGTGCCACTTTTTCGGCACCATATTTCTCGGTTACGTATTTCAGCACCTCATATCGGCCGTCATCGTCAAAGTCAACATCGATATCAGGGAGAGAGATACGGTCCGGATTAAGAAATCTCTCGAAAAGTAGATCATACTTGATTGGGTCAATCTGAGTGATACCGAGACAATAAGCGGCTGCCGAACCGGCCGCCGATCCACGACCCGGACCGACACTTACACCCAATTCGGCACGTGCGGTATTTATAAAATCCTGCACTATGAGGAAGTATCCGGGGAAACCCATTGTCTTCATGATGTATAGTTCGAACTTGAGTCGTTCGCTAACATCATCGGGGAGCGGATCGCCATAACGTTTCTTAGCACCCTCCAGAGTAAGTTTCTCCAGATAATCAGCCTCAAATTTTATACGGTAAAGTTTATCATATCCTCCCAAACGGGCTATTTTTTTCTCAGCCTCCTCTTGAGACAGAACTACATTGCCATTTTCATCGCGGGTAAACTCATCAAAGAGATCCTGCTCGGTAATGCGCGACCGGTATTCCTCCTCTGTACCGAAATCGGCGGGTATGGCAAAGTTAGGCATAATAGGAGCATGGTCGATAGAGTAAAATTCTACTTTGTCTACTATCTCGCGTGTATTGGTAAGTGCTTCCGGAATATCAGAAAAGATGGCCTTCATCTCATCTGTGGTTTTCAACCACTCCTGTTTGGTGTAATGCATGCGGGGTTCATTAAACTTCTTACCCATGCTTACACATATAAGTCTGTCATGAGCCTCGGCATCGTTTTCATTTACAAAGTGTACATCATTGGTGGCCACAACCTTGATGTTATGCTTCTTTGAAAACTCAATCAGCACCTCATTGACCTTAATCTGCTCAAGATAAACCTCGCGGTTAGCATTCTCCTTAAGAGTCTGATGACGTTGCAATTCGAGATAATAATCATCGCCGAATATCTCCTTAAACCACAATACTCTTTTTTCTGCCCCCTCAATGTCGCCACTGAGAATTAATTGAGGTATCTCACCGCCCAGACAAGCCGAACAGACTATCAGGCCCTCGGCATGAGCAGCCAACTCCGAGCGATCGGTACGCGGTTTATAATAGTAACCGTGAGTCCACGCCTTACTTACAAGTTTGATAAGATTATGATAACCCTTAAGGTTCTTTGCGAGTACAATAAGGTGATAACCCGAAGCGTCGGCTTTACCGCGCCGGTCGGTCATCTTATCACGCGCCACATACATTTCGCAACCCAAAATCGGTTTGAACTTCTCCTCATCAGGTTTGCCACTGTTTTTCTTATTTACATAATTGTAAAACTCCTTGATACCGAACATATTGCCGTGATCAGTCAGCGCGATACCGGGCATGCCGTCTTCGATTGCCTTATCAACCAACTGAGTTACAGCCGCTTTGCCATCAAGTAGAGAATATTGAGAATGCACATGCAGGTGCGTGAACTTATCATTTGCCATATTCGCAAAATTAATAATAAATTTTGATTACTCATAATCGAGCAATAAATATTAACAGATCGTATGGGTTGCTTAAAATAGATGCTCTTATTTAGTCAAAAATTGTACACCCATAATTCAAAACATCAATATGTCCCGGTGAACCCAATTAACCACACTCTAAATTTTGAATTAAGAAAAAAAATTGTAAATTTGCAGATAGGAGTTATAAAGGAGACTACCCCCGATTATCATAATGTTATCAATTATGGTAGGGAGGGGTAGATTAAGAATGATTCCATAATCAATTTGAACGACATACTAACAAATAACATACTTTTTCTACCATGAACGACAACAGAATTCTCTTGTCGGCCGAATGGCCCGAAATGCCTTCATTTCAGGAGGGGATACGTCGGGCACCCGACCGTGGATTCACTTTAACACCTGAAAAAACCAAGGTTGCACTGCGTAACGCGCTTCGCTATTTACCGCCTGAATTGCACGAAAAGGCGGCTCCTGAATTTATGGAGGAGTTGCGTACTCGCGGTCGTATATATGCCTACCGCTGGCGTCCGCAAGGAGACCTTAAGGCGAAGCCGATTGATGAGTATAAGGGCAAATGCCTGGCCGGTAAGGCGTTTCAGGTTATGATCGACAATAATCTTTGCTTTGATATAGCATTATATCCTTACGAACTTGTGACCTACGGTGAGACAGGTCAGGTTTGTCAGAACTGGCTGCAGTATCATCTGATCAAGAAATATCTCGAAAATCTTACCGAGGATCAAACTGTCGTCATTGAGTCAGGCCATCCCCTCGGTCTTTTCCCGTCGAAAAAGGATGCCCCGCGCGTGATTATCACCAATGCCATGATGGTGGGTATGTTTGACAATCTTCATGATTGGCATGAGGCGATGCAGATGGGTGTAGCCAATTACGGTCAGATGACTGCCGGAGGATGGATGTATATCGGCCCTCAGGGTATCGTACACGGTACATTCAATACTATACTTAATGCAGGCCGCATGAAACTCGGTGTACCTCAGGATGGCGATCTTTCGGGTCATCTCTTTGTATCTTCCGGTCTCGGCGGCATGAGCGGCGCTCAACCTAAGGCGGCTCTTATAGCAGGCGCGGCTTCAATTATAGCAGAAGTTGACCTCTCGCGCATCATGACCCGTAAAAATCAGGGTTGGGTAGAGGTTGTGACTGATTCCATACCCGAAGCGTTTAAACTCGCCGAGGAGGCTATGGCCGAGAAGCGTCCCGTGTCTATTGCTTATCACGGTAATGTGGTGGATCTTCTGGAATATGCCGTGGAGCATAACAAGAAGATTGAATTGCTGAGCGACCAGACTTCATGTCATGCGGTATACGAAGGGGGATATTGCCCTGCCGGTATGACCTTTGAAGAACGTACCCGTCTGTTGCACGAAGACCCCGAAAAGTTCCGTCAGGAGATTGATAATACTCTGCGTCGTCATTATCAGGCTATCAAGGCTCTGGTAGCAAACGGCACATACTTCTTCGATTACGGCAACTCATTCATGAAGGCTATGTATGATGCCGGAGTTAAAGAGATTTCTAAAAACGGTATTGATGAGAAAGATGGCTTTATCTGGCCTTCTTACGTTGAAGATATTATGGGTCCGATGCTGTTTGATTACGGTTATGGACCTTTCCGTTGGGTATGTCTCAGCGGTAAGCATGAAGATCTCATCAAGACCGACCGCGCTGCAATGGAGTGCATAGATCCGGAACGTCGCGGTCAGGATCGCGATAATTACAACTGGATACGGGATGCCGAGAAGAATGCTCTCGTAGTTGGTACGCAGGCTCGTATTCTCTATCAGGATGCTATGGGCCGACTTAAGATCGCATTGAAGTTTAACGAAATGGTGCGTAATGGTGAAGTCGGGCCGATAATGCTCGGCCGCGATCACCATGACGTAAGCGGTACTGACTCACCATTCCGTGAGACATCAAATATCAAGGATGGTTCTAACGTGATGGCAGATATGGCTATCCAGTGTTTTGCCGGTAATTGCGCCCGCGGTATGAGTCTCGTAGCACTGCACAACGGCGGTGGTGTCGGCATAGGCAAATCCATCAACGGTGGTTTCGGAATGCTGTGCGACGGCTCAGAGCGTGTAGATGAGATTCTCAAGCAGGCTATGCTGTGGGATGTAATGGGTGGTGTAGCAAGAAGATCCTGGGCTCGCAATGAGAATGCTATGTCTACCGTTAAGGAGTGGAACGATACTCAGGCTGAAAACGGATTTATGATAACCGAGCCGTTTATCGCATCTGATGAACTCATCGACAACATTGTAAAATAATCTATTCGGCCGGTGAGCGATATAGAGATGACTATCATCTGACTATCAATTACTCACCACTGTCGAATCAGTTGAAATAGTATATATATTGATGAAAGTCAATAGAATAATAAGAAACGTAACCATTGTCACCCCCCTCGGGTCGGAGGCTCGAAAGGGGAGTGACATGAGTAATCTGCAGATTATACCGGAGGGGATAATTGTCATTGTCGACGGGATAATTGAGTTTGCCGGCAAGGAGACTGATTGTCCCGGAGAACTCCTCTCTCTTCATGAGTATGAGTATACCGACGGAGAGGGTAGAGTGGCACTCCCGGGTTTTGTAGACAGTCATACCCATCTGGTCTTCGGAGGTTATCGTCCCGATGAGTTCGCTTGGAGACTTAACGGAGATACCTACATGTCGATTATGGAGCGGGGAGGAGGTATCCAGAGTACCGTAAACGCTACCCGTGAATGTTCGGCAGATGATATGGCCGACAAGGCTCGCTTCTTTATCTCGCGTATGCAGGAGATGGGAGTGACGACCGTAGAGGCAAAGAGTGGTTACGGCCTTAATGTAGAGTCTGAACTCAATCAACTTAAGGCTATTAAGCAACTATCGGATGATCCGGATCTCGGAATGAATGTGGTAAGTACATTTCTCGGAGCGCATGCCGTACCTACAGAGTATAAAGGGCGTACTGCAGAATATATAGATTATATTATATCCGAGATGCTTCCGGTATTTAAGGATCTTGCCAAGTGCTGTGATGTATTCTGCGAAAAGAATGTATTCGAACTTGAAGATAGCCGCAGACTCCTTAAGGCTGCCCGTGAAATGGGATATGCCATAAAACTGCATGCGGATGAGATCGTGACTCTCGGAGGAGGTGAACTCGCCGCCGAATTAGGGGCTCTCTCTGCAGATCATCTGCTGCATGTCAGTGACAAGGGTGTGGAAGATATGGCGAAGGCAGGTGTTGTGGCTACATTGTTGCCCCTTACTGCATTTGCTTTAAAAGAGCCTTACGCTCCGGCCCGTAAATTTATTGAGGCCGGTGGTGCAGTCGCTCTGGCTACAGACCTTAACCCCGGTTCCTGTTTCTCCGGTTCTATCCCGCTTACAATCGCTTTGGCCTGCATATATATGAATATGTCGATAGAAGAGGTAATTACGGCACTTACCATCAATGGAGCAGCGGCTCTCGGTATGGCCGGTGAGATCGGAACAATAGAGAAAGGGAAAAAAGGTGATATTATAATTCTCGAATTCGATAACATCAATTATCTCCCTTACTATGTAGGTATGAATTGTGTGAAAACTACAATCCATGCCGGTAAAATCGTTTATAACCACAATTAATCAACAAGTTAATTAAAATCTAATTTATGCGTCTCGAAACTTACGCTATCGGCTCATCGCCGCTTACATACGATCTTATAGAAAAGATACTCAAGGATGGCACGCAACTCGTGCTCTCTGATGAGGCAATTGCCAAGATACAGCATTGCCGCGACTTTCTTGATAAGAAAACCGATAATAATACCGTGCCCATCTATGGTGTAACTACCGGATTCGGTTCGCTTTGCAATAAGCATATCTCGCAAGAAGACCTCACAACTCTGCAGGAAAATCTTGTTAAGAGTCATTCGTGCAGTGTGGGTACACCGGTTGCTCCTGAGGTTGTGAAATTAATGCTGCTTCTCAAGGCTCACGCTCTTTCTATGGGTTTCAGCGGTGTGCAGGTTGAGACCGTGCAGCGTATCCTTGATTTTTATAATAATGATATACTCCCCGTGGTCTACGATCGCGGTTCGCTCGGTGCCAGCGGTGACCTCGCGCCTCTTGCCAACCTTTTCCTTCCGCTGATCGGCGAAGGTGAAGTAATGTTCCAGGGTAAGCGCCGTTCAGGTCAGGAAGCCCTCAACATCTTCGGGTGGAATCCTATCAAACTGAAATCTAAGGAGGGTCTTGCACTCCTCAACGGTACTCAGTTTATGAGCGCCAATGGTATCAAGGCTCTTATTGACGGCTGGCACCTCGTAAACTGCTTCGACCTGTTTGGTGCTATGTCGCTCGAAGCATTTGACGGCAGAATCGAACCTTTCTGGGATTGCATACAGCAGGTTCGCCCTCACCCCGGTCAGATTGAGACCGGTAAGGTGTTCCGCTCGTTGCTCAAAGGTTCGGAGATTATCAAGCGCGAGAAGGAGCATGTGCAGGATCCTTATTCATTCCGTTGCATACCGCAGGTGCATGGCGCTGTTAAGGATGCTATGAATCATGTGACCGATGTACTGCACATAGAGATTAACTCGGTTACTGATAACCCCACTGTATTCCCCGATGATGATATGGTTGTGTCAGGTGGTAACTTCCACGGCGAACCGCTTGCGCTCGCCTTTGACTACATGGGTGTTGCACTTCATGAATTGGGTAATATCTCCGAGCGTCGTGTGGCTCAACTCATTATGGGCCTGCGCGGTTTGCCGGAATTCCTCGTAGCAAAACCCGGATTGAATTCAGGCTTTATGATTCCCCAGTATGCCGCTGCATCTATGGTGAGCCAGAACAAGATGTATGCATGGCCCGCAAGTTGCGACTCTATCGTAAGTTCCAATGGTCAGGAAGACCTCGTGTCGATGGGTGCCAATTCCGCTACCAAACTGCATAAGATTATTGATAACCTTAAATATATCGCAGCCGTCGAACTTATGAATGCCGCTCAGGGTATTGATTTCCGTCGTCCGCTCAAGTCTTCTCCCTACATCGAGACAGTTATGGAGAATTTCCGTAAGGAAGTACCGTTTGTAGAAGATGATGTGGTTATGGAAGATTATATCAAGAAGACAATGAATTTTCTTGATGGCTTCGATATCGTAATCGAAAAAGAGATTGAATCCTAATTATATATTATAGAGAGGGGGATACCCCCTCTCTATACAACTTTTAATTTTACGCTTATGAAAAAAATTTTTTCTATTGCTATCGCCGCTCTGTTGGGAGTGCTTGGAATGTCGGCTCAGACACTTCCTTCCAATGTAAATGCGAATGTGCTCAAAGATCTTTCACCTGCTCCCGGCACAGTGAGTCTGGATGTTAATGAGTCAGGTCTGCTCTCTTTCTCATTTAATATTGCGGAGGCAAATTCTAAGATTAATACCGGTGCAAATGTATATTGTACCCTCTCCAGAGATGGTGAAGTCGTATCAAACGTACAGGCTTGCAACAATATCCAGATTACATACGATGGTGTGTATGCTGATCTATGGAATCTCGCATTCTTCCTCGACCGCACTCCTTTGGTAACTATGGGAGGTAATTATCAGATTAAGTTTGATGAAGGTTTCTTCCTGCTCGGTGACGCCAAAACTCCCTCACCGGAGATTCTTCTTAACTATTATATAAAGGGCAACGACTATTACATAACTCCGGCTGCCGAAAACGGTAAGCAGTGGGAGTCTCTGCATGAGTTCACTCTTACTATCCCCGGTGCGGAGAGAATTACAGCAGAGGAAACTAAGGTAATCGAAATCTATAATGTGTATGGTGCCGGGGCTACTGAAGATGATGATAACCCTACTCTTCAGAACCCTGACTACAGAATTGAAGGTAACTCTGTTATCATCACTACCAAAGAACCGATTACCGATCCCGGCACCTGGTACCTTGTGATTCCGGAGGATATGTTTACCGCAAGTTTTGCTAACGGTACAGATATCAAGACTCCTTATATCATGAGTATTTATCTGATTCCTAACCACGGTGGCGGTCTTCCCAATGTTGAGCCTGAACCAGGTGAGGTTGAAGATTTCCCCGGTGTTATCTCGCTCGAACTTCAGAAGGGTTGCGAACTCCTCTATGTAAACGATATGGGTTGGAACTATCTCTATCCAATCGATGATAACGGTAATCGCGGTAACTTTGTGGCTCGTTTCAGAGGTCGTAAGTCTGCTACAAGAGCAAATGTGGTAGAACTCGTATATTATGACGAGAAACTCAAAGAGTTTGATCCTGATGCGCTCATCGTACCCGCTCCCGGTAAGTACGAACTTTATACTACTCCGATGCTGTATCGTGTGAGAGAGAATGGTTCTGACCACTCGGTATCTGCCATGTCTTTCTTCTATGACGTGTATGTATACGACGAACTCCCGATGACAATCACTCCTGCCAGCGGTTCGACTGTATCAGAAATCAAGCAGATCAAGTTTGAGATCGAAAGTGCAAAAGAGATTAAAGTATTTGCCAATAACCGTAAGTCTGCTACATGGCTCAGCGATGGCGTTACAAATTATATATTCAATCCCTTTGTAAGTGCTGATGCTCCTAATACAGTAGTTTTAAATACTCCTGTACTCGCTACTCTTCCCGGTACTTATAAACTTCTCACCGGTGCAGGTCAGGTAGTAGTAGACGGTGTGGCTCGCATTCTTACTGCTGACTACACTATCTCTGATGGTTCAGGTGTAGGAGAAATAAGCAACGTTGTTGTTCTTCCCGAGGTATTTGACGTGTATAACACTCAGGGTATCCTTCTTAAGAAGAATGCTGATGTAGATTACCTCCGCACACTCCCCGCTGGCATTTATGTCGCAGGCGGCAAGAAGTATGTGGTTAAGTAATCACAGGATATTATAGTTATCTATTATACAAAGCAGGGTGCATCGTGATTGCGATGCACCCTTTCTTTATTTGTCTTAAGTTGATTTCGGGAGAAATTGTGATTAATCTTGATTTAGCCTGATTAATCTTGATTAAACTTGATTAAGCGTGATTAAACTTGATTTTTATTTATCCGATTTGCGGTCGAGACGGACTACATTCTCTACATGATGTGTATGCGGAAACATATCTACGGGCTGTACTTCTGTTACTGTATAATCCTCTGACAGCATCATGAGGTCTCTGGCCTGAGTGGCCGGGTTGCAACTCACGTAAACTATTCTCTTGGGCGCGGCTCCAAGGATAACCTTAACCACATCTTCGTGCATTCCTGCTCGGGGAGGGTCTACTATCATCACATCGGGATGACCGTGCTTGTCGATAAATTCGGCCGTGAGTACATCTTTCATATCACCGGCATAAAAGAGTGTATTGTCTATACCGTTGACTTTTGAGTTTAATTTGGCATCCTGAATTGCTACATCTACATATTCTATACCTACAACCTGCCGTGCCTGGCGAGCCACGAAATTTGCAATAGTACCGGTACCGGTATACAGGTCGTATACCAATGGCTTGGTGATACCGTCGGTATCCTCCGGTGCGAGTCCTGCCATCTTGCGGGCTACCTTATATAATTCGTAGGCCTGAAGCGAGTTGGTCTGGTAGAATGATTTGGCGTTGACTCTGAAACGGAGACCCTCCATTTCCTCCTCTATATATTCTTTGCCTGAGTATGGTATTATCTCTTGGTCTGCGATTGAATCATTTAGTTTAAGATTTATGCAGTATTGCAGAGAGGTGATTTCGGGGAATTTTTCTTTCAACTCTCTCATCAGAGGCAAGATATTATCCATATCTTCCTCCCCAAACGTAACAACTACCATCTTCTCACCGGTTGAGGCGGTGCGTATCATTAGAGTGCGAAGCAACCCTGAGTTGTTGCGAATATCATAAAAAGAGAGGTCATGCTGATGTGCATAATCATAAATGAAATTACGCAGTTTATTGCCAAACTCCTCTTGCAGCAGGCACTCTTCGATATGAAGTACCTTATCAAAGGCACCCGGAATGTGAAACCCGAGAGCGTCAGAAGAATCTTCAAACTCTTTACCGGCCTTGATCTCTTCCCAAGTGCGCCACTTCTTGTTAGAGAAGGTATATTCCATCTTGTTGCGGTAATACCAGATATTATCGGGGTTGCCGAGTGTGGGATTAATCTCGGGCAAATCAAGTTTGCCGATGCGGGTAAGAGCGTCAATAACCTGTTGGCGTTTCTGATTAAGTTGCTCGGAATAGGGGATATGTTGCCATTTACATCCACCGCAGAGACCATAATGGCGACACCGTGGTGTAGCGCGCATAACCGATGGAGAGACCAGGTTGACTATGTGAGCCTCGGCAAAGGAGTGCTTTTTCTTATCGAGTTGTATGTCGGCCACATCACCGGGAGCACCATAAGGGATAAATATCACCAAAGGATGTTCGTCTTCCGGGCGTAATTTGATTTTGGCAATCGCCTTACCTTCGGCAGCCATTCCGGTAATTTCTACGCCCTCAAGAAAAGGTAATGGTTTCTTTTTTCTACCCATTGCTATATAAGATACTGAATTTCAAAAAATTAGTGGCAAATATCATTTATTTACCTTATTAAAATACAAAATTAATTAAAAAAATTGTAAACCATTACGTGGGGGCAATGTTAATATTATGTAATATTTATTTCAGATGATAAATATTACACTTATGTAAACTATATCAACAGAACTTTAATCAACCGTTGATATTAATTGTTATTTATAAAAATTCTTAAAAAGTTGTTATTATGATTAAATCTATGCTTATTGCCGGAGCCGGTGGTTTTGTAGGCACATGTGGTCGTTTTCTGGTAGGCAAATGGAGTGACGGAATGTTTCACGGTTCTTTCCCGATGGGCACATTCTTAGTTAACATCATCGGCTGTTTCCTTATCGGTATCTTCTTCGGACTTCTTGAGAAGGCACATGTTATGACTCCCGGTGAGAATGTACTTCTTATTACCGGTTTCTGTGGTGGTTTTACTACATTCTCTTCATTTGCCGACGATATGTGGGTTCTCGGTAGCAAAGGTGACTGGGGTACATTTGCAGCATATCTGATTGCTACTGTTGTGATTGGTATCCTCCTCGTTTGGGCAGGTCGTGCTATCATCCGCTAATATTAAGAATCAAGATCCGGGCGTTTATAAAGCCCATATAAACAGTTAAAATATAAAAATGCCATCTGATTTTTATTCGGATGGCATTTTTACTATATTTCAGAAGAGTCTTACTTTGGAGTATCTGTTTTAAGCGTAAGTACGCGGGGTACCAACTGCCGTACCTTATTGTTAAATCTGACTGAATAACTGTTGGCTTTGGCGTCATACGATTCTATAACCCCTTCTCCGAATACCTTATGTACTACCGTACTCCCGTTGGGCCAATGAGCCTCGGAGGCCATATCCGTCTCGGCATTAAGTTGAGCCACAAGCGCGCGGGTGCCTTCAAACAGTTCCTGAGAGGGATTACCTATGATTTCAAGCATTTCTGCCGGGATCTCGGATATGAACCGGGAAGGGTACTTCATAACCCCCTTGTCATTAAGATACCCTTCTGACTCAGAAAGATATAACAACGATTCGGCACGAGTGACCGCTACATACATGAGTCGGCGTTCCTCTTCTTCACCATCAAGTCTGCGCTCTCTGATAGATCGGTGACTTGGAAAGATACCCTCGGTAAGACCGGCTACGAAGACTATCGGAAACTCCAGACCTTTACTCTGGTGGATAGTCATAAGGCGCACGTTGTCTTTTTCATTTTCGAGGTCAAGGTTAGTATAAAGAGCCACTTCTTGCAGATAGGCTTCCAGAGTAGCGTTATCTTCCCTTGCATTTCTGTTGTCAAACTCTGCGATTGCATTCATGAGTTCGGTTAGGTTTTCAAGCCTTTCCTCCTCGGTATCAGTACGCAGCAAGTCAGTAAGGCCGGAACGATTCATCAGCATTTCGGCCATGTCAGATGCTGTATTGTCTCGCATAACCAAAGATGCTTGAGTGATCAGATATACAAATTCCCTGACCGGCTTGCGATTAAATGGGGGAGTGTCGATGTTGGCTTGCAATGACGCAAAAAGCGACAGATTGCTCTGATCGGCGATTGCCTGTAGTTTTTCGAGCGAGGCTGCCCCGAATTTGCGCGAGGGCACATTCACTATGCGTCTGAAAGAGAGATCGTCATTATGGTTGGCCGTGAGTTTCATATAAGCCAAAGCGTCCTTGATTTCTCTCCTTTCAAAAAATTTCACTCCTCCCCACACGGTATAGGGGAGTTTCTGTTTCATAAGCGCCTGTTCGATTCTGCGTGATATATGCGAAGCACGATACAATATGGCGTGATTGCTCGGTTTTATGCCGCTCTTGATGCTGTCAGCAATCGTAGCCGCGATATTTTCCGCTTCCTCCTCTTCACCTTTCTCATGTCGGTATATAACCGGTCGCTCATTGGTCTTGGCGGTATACAGATCTTTAGGCACACGCTTCACGTTGTTGCTGATAATGGCATTTGCGACATTCAGTATATCGGGAGTGGATCTATAATTGCGGTCAAGTATAATATCATCGTTGGCTCTGAAATCTACAAATATCTTGGGATTGGCCCCTCTCCATTCGTAAATGGCCTGGTCGGGATCACCTACCACAAAGAGGTTGCCGTGGTGAGCCGTAATGGCATACAGGAGTTTCCAGTCATCGCCCGAGCAATCCTGTACCTCATCGACCATTACATAATTGAGTTTCTCAGTCCAATATTTCTCGGCATCGGGGAAGTGCTGCAAGATGTATAGGGTGAAATATAGGAGATCATCGTAATCCAGAGCGTAGTTCTTTAATTGCAACCGGATAAATCTTACGATTGCGTCAGATGAGTCATCGGCTGCCTGGGGGAGTAAGTGTTTCTGGATATAGCCTGACGGATCCCACCCTTTATAGCCCGCTACCTGTTTCAGAAATCTCTCAGCAGTAGTTTTCTTGCGGTCTATACCATACTCCTCCATCGCCTGCCGGGCTATCTGCTTTGCATCTTCGGGGTCTATAACTATGAAGTTTTTGGGAAACCCGATGCGGTAAATCTCACGGCGTAGAAATTTCACACAGAAACTATGTATGGTGCAAACAAAGTCGTTGACACTACCTCGATCTACAAGTTTGGAGATACGTTGCTTCATTTCATGCGCAGCCTTATTGGTAAAGGTAAGACATAAAATGTTGCCGGGGTCTATACCCAGATCATTTACCAGATAGGCAAAACGGTGAGCGAGTACTCGGGTTTTACCGGACCCGGCACCTGCTACCACTCTGACTCTCCCCTCGGTAGCCTCTACTGCTTCTTGCTGACGGTTATTAAGATTCGTATTCATCCGGTTAAAATTGTGATGCAGGTAT
>CAMWNR010000039.1 GCA_947175665.1 uncultured Porphyromonadaceae bacterium | reverse complement strand
TTCGCTATAAACTGTATATTTTAAGTTGGATGGCATGAGGCCTATCCGAGTGTCCATCCATATATGGCCGCAGCTGATTACTATATACTTTACTATATATTTTACTATATACTTTAATATATATTATCTCTTTACCCTAACCCGGCAATATACCGCGATCGACCTGTTTCTATCTATTAACGATAGTCTTTGAGAAGAGTCTGAAGGCGCTTGCGGGCAAAGAAGATACGGCTCTTTACCGTGCCTAACGGGAGCGACATCTTTTCGGCTATCTCGCTATATTTGTAGCCTGCGATATACATGCTGAACGGCACGCGATACTCATCGGAAAATTCGTTGATAGCCTTTGAGATTTCCTGTGCGGCTACCGAACCTTCGGGAGTAGACAGGCCACTCTCCTGAGAGCAGTTGAGGTGATACAGATCTTCGGTAGTGTCTACTACAGTTGCGCAACGTACCTGACGACGATAATTGTTGATAAAGATATTGCGCATGATAGTGAATACCCAACCCTTGAAGTTTACGTTGTCGACATATTTCTCCTGGTTGTCGAGAACCTTAAGTGTTGTATCCTGCACGAGGTCCTGTGCCGCTTCACGATTTGTAGTAAGTTGGAATGCAAAATTAAGAAGATTGCCTTGCAGTCCGAGAAGTCTCTGTTTAAAAGTTGAATCAGTCATAGTGTTATAGTTTTATCGATTATTTGTAGTTATAACAATACCGAAAAAAAAGTTATCATGCCAACTAACCTTTTTTTTCATTTTTTTGTTATATCTTTTCAACTTTCACCTACTATCTCTCTATCTTACATAATTTTAACTACCGCAAATTTTTTCTTGAACTTTTTATTTTTTTTCTGCGTTTTATATCTTTTCAGATTCTACTGATTTGTGATACTATCTCTTTTTGGGTTCAAGCAGATCGGGGCGCAGACGCTTGGTCCGCTCCAATGCACAATCATAGCGCCATTCGGCTATTTTTGCCTCATGACCGCTCAGAAGTATCTCCGGCACTTTCCACCCTTTATAGTCGGCCGGACGGGTATAGACAGGGGGCGCCAGCAGTGAATCTTGAAATGAATCAGAGAGCGCGGATTGCTCATCACCTATTGCACCCGGTATGAGTCGCACCAGAGCGTCAGTGACACATAACGCGGGTAGTTCACCACCGGTAAGCACATAGTCCCCGATCGAAATCTCTCGTGTAATAAAATGCTCGCGCACTCTGTAATCCACACCTTTATAATGTCCGCACAGTATTATGATATTCTCAAGGAGCGACAGTGAGTTGGCCATTGGCTGGTCAAATTGCTCTCCATCCGGGGTCATAAATATGATTTCATCATAATCGCGCTCACTCTTGAGAGCCGAGATGCAGGCATCAATGGGCTGCACACTCATCACCATACCGGCTTCACCACCAAACGGGTAATCATCGACCTTACGATGCTTATTTACAGTATAATCGCGGAGATTATGCACATGGATCTCTACCAATCCTTTATCTTGCGCACGCTTAAGTATGGAGCAGTTAAGAGGAGATTCAAACATCTCCGGCAGCACAGTTATAATATCTATTCTCATAAAGCAGAGTTAAAATATCTATTTATAAGTAAGTAATGGAAATAGTACTTACCTATCATTAAAGAGTGGCGTAAGCAAAGGGTGATCACCATGCTTACAGATTTTCAATTCAAAATTACACTCTTTTATGCTCATTACAAAATATTGCCTCGAAATTATCTAAAAAATTTTGATTTTTATTAGGTCATTAATTTTTATTACTTACTTAATAATATTAATTTTACACTTCCTTCATTTAATCTAATAAACTTATGGTCATAAAACGCTTTTTATTACCTGCCATTCTCTCTGCCACATCAATTATCCCGGGTCACTCTTTTGAATTAAATTGGGAGGCTTCCACAACCGCCAATGTCGGTTCGGGGCCATTCGCACCGTCTCTGATCATGAACAACAGAGCCGGCACTATAACTCAATCCAAGGGTATTTATGAGCGGGCTTCGATCTTTGCACCTCTCCAACCTGATAAAAGATTCAGTTTCTCCTTTGCCGTTGATGGCTATATCCAGGCTACTTCGGCAGTTGATTACCGTAAATATGATGCCACAACAGGGGAGTTCAGTATGATACCTCGCCGCCCTGCAGCGGTGACATTACAGCAGTTATCCGGACTTATCAAATACCGGTCATTGTTTCTTATGGCCGGTATGAAAGAGAATGACCGCACTTTTCTCAATAACCCCCTTTCAAGCGGGGACATGACGGTTAGCAATAATGCCCGTCCCATACCTCAGGTGCGCATCGGTTTTTATGATTTTGTAAATATCCCTCTCACCAAAGGGTGGGTGCAGATAATCGGTGATATCGCCTACGGCAAATTTACCGATGCCAAATGGAATACCGACCATTATAATTTCTACAACTCATTTATTACTACCGGGGTGTGGTATCACTATAAGCGTCTCTATCTGCGCACCAATCCCTCCAAACCATTTAGTGTAACGGTAGGTATGCAACACGCCACTCAATTTGGCGGCTACTGGCGCAAATATTCAAACGGTGAGATAGTACGCTCAGATAAAGAGAAAGTGAATTTTAAATCTTTTATAAACGCTTTTGTCCAGAAGCAGTATAATAACAGCGATATCGACTCTGAGGCTCTTAACTTCTTAGGTAATCACCTCGGGTCGTGGGACGTTAATTTCCGTTACCGTCTGCGAAATAACGATGAGATATCTTTTTATGTTATGAAGCCGTGGGAAGACGGGACCGGCATAGGTTGGCAAAACGGTTTTGACGGTGTGTGGGGACTGGCCTATAAGAGTGTAAACCAGACCTGGATCAAAGGTGCTGTGATTGAGTACCTTGACTTTACCAATCAAGCCGGACCTTTCATGCGTGAACCCTCAGATAAAATCCCGTATAACCCGGTAGGAGCCGATAATTACTACAATAACTTTAAATACAATAGTTGGATGAATTACGGCCTTGCCATCGGCAACCCGGCCATAAGATCCACTATCTATAATACAGATGGATATCTCGAAGTATTAGATAATGACATCAGAGGTTTTCATCTCGGTGTAGACGGTGAGGCCGCCGGAATAGACTGGAGGGTACTGTTAAGTTATAAGGAGTCTAAAGGCACCCACTACGCACCTCGTCCTAAAAAACTGAAATCAACCTCCATGATGATAGGTGGCACCTACGAAATCCCTAAAGTTAAAGGATTAAAAGTAAATGCCCAACTCGGTTTTGATGCCGGTGACCTGTATCCCGGATGCTTCGGCATGCTCTTCAATGTATCTTACAGCGGTAAGATTTTCTCAAACGGCAAATAAAATCTGTAAGTTCGCAATCTCGATTATAAGTAAGCAAATATTTAAATCAACATTACATGACTAATTCAGGATATATACATATTAAAAAATCATTCTCATATATATTGATTATGATTTTCATAACTTGTCTAAGCACCGCGTGCACTCATTTTCAAGGTCCCTCGGGCGATCTTTACGGACGCTGGCATCTGGAGCGGATTGAAGCGGATAATATGGAGGCACCCAAACAGACGGGGGATCTCTACTGGTCGTTTCAAACTCAGGTTATATATATGCAATGTGACAAAGGGGAACATGAATTCGCTCAGGCTTACGGTATCTTCAGACTTGAAGACAACACTCTCTTTCTTGATTTTCCCGAAAACACGCCCGCGCTCGCGCAGACCGGCTTAGGCCGTCAAAACGCATTGCAGGTACTTAAAATTACAGGCAAGGAACTGACCCTACTCTATAATCCCACACCTGACTCCTCGCTCACCTACTATTTACGTAAATGGTAGTTTATCAATCCAAGAAGATATGTTGACACCCGTCACCATCTGGTGAGCAACAACACCTGTAACAATTCACAATAGATAAAAAAGATAGTGCAGTCAAGTATAACAACTCGGACTGCACTATCTTTTTCTTGGCTTATACCCGGTTCCACCGGGAAATGTTAATATGATTACTTACTCATCCATAAACTTCTGGTGGTATTTGGGGATTCAAATAGTTTCATCTCAGGGCTGCATAGTTTTGGCAAGACGATTAGCCATCTCTACCGCTACGGAGATATGAGGACATATATGCTCGCTACCTATGAGATTATCAATACCCGCTTTATGTAATACTGCAGATACACTCTCATTCACACCCGACAGTACTATCTCGATTCCGTCAGACTGAGAGGATCTGATCAGCATCTCCAGGTTATGCACACCGGTAGCATCGATAAACGGCACCTTACGCATGCGTATTATGCGCACACACGGCTTCTCTTTCATATTGGTACTGCGCATTACCTCTTCAAACTTGGTAGCCACTCCGAAGAAGAACGGGCCGTCTATTTCATACACGCTTACGCCGGGTGCGATCTGAAGTACCTCGTGGGTAGTAAGATCCGAACCCTCGGCCGCATCAAGTTGCTCACCATATACACGTACGGTCGAGTTCTCCATAACACGTTTCAAGAAGAGTACTACGGCAAGAAGCAGACCCATCTCTATGGCAATTGTGAGGTCAAATATCACGGTAAGCAGGAATGTTACAATCAATACCGATATATCACTCTTCGGGTTTTTAAATATCCCTACCACAGTGCGCCATCCGCTCATATTATAGGATACCACAATCAGTACCGCACCCAGACATGCCATAGGCACAAGATTAATAAGGGGCATCATAAACAGATACACCACCAGCAGTACCACTGCATGAATGATACCTGCTACAGGCGTACGGCCACCATTGGTAATATTTGTCATAGTGCGCGCTATGGCTCCGGTGACCGGGATACCGCCGAAGAAGGGTACGGTTATATTAGCGATACCTTGCCCTATAAGTTCGGTATTGGAATTAGTCTTGCTGCCTGTCACACCGTCTGCCACAGTAGCCGACAGCAAACTCTCGATCGCACCAAGCATCGCTATGGTAAAAGCAGACGGGAGCAGGATATTGATGCTTTGCATATTCAGACCGATAGAGTGCGGATGCGGTATATCGGTAGTGAGATTCTTAAAGCGCATGCCGATGGTCTCAACCTCTGTGAAGTAGCCAAACTGATTCATTATCCATACGAAGAATGTCATAATGACGATCGCCACCAAAGCACCGGGTATTCGCTTTGACAACTTAGGCGCAAGCACAATCAGCAGAAGCGACGCCACACCTACTATAGTAGTCATCCAGTCGATTGACGCGAAGTGACGGAAATAGACTCCCCACTTGCCTATAAAATCGGCCGGTAACTTTTCGGTAATCGTCAGACCGAAGAAGTCAGGCATCTGGGTAGAGAAAATTGTCAGAGCGATACCGGCTGTAAAACCTACCACGATAGGATAGGGAATAAATTTTATGACCGTACCTAGTTTGAAAAGCCCCATCATCACTAACAATACACCGGCCATAAATGTGGCTATAGCCAACCCCGACAGACCGTAAAGTGATATGATATTATAGACAATTACGATAAATGCCCCTGTAGGTCCACCTATCTGAACCGAATTGCCGCCAAGAGCCGAAACCAGAAAACCGCCGATTATAGCAGTGATAAGACCTACGCTCGGATTTACACCCGATGCTATAGCAAATGCGATAGCCAGAGGCAGAGCCACAATACCTACCACAATACCCGCTATCAGGTCTGCCTTGAATTTTGATGCCGAGTAATTCTTAAACACCGACAGCGATGCCGGCTTGAAATCTAATTGATGTAGAAAATCCATGATTTAAATAGATTAGTTAATATGGATATATATGTCAGCACCCCGGTCGTATCTGAGTATATGAGCGTTTGAGCATCAGAGTATCAGGGTGCTCGAATCACAAAAAATATCACCTGCCCTTTCGGGCAGGTGAATATATGACACGGAGTTAATACCCCGGTATAGTCTGTTAAGAGAGGCTTTTGTTATACCCCTTGTAGTCTTTATACTTCTTGCTTGTATAGCCGTAACCGTAACGGTAGGCCGCTCCATAGCGTGCGATAGTATCAGAACCGTTAAGGATAATAGAGAGATTCTTGAATTTCTTATTCTTATAATCCTTTTCGAGTTCGGGGAGCATAGAGCGCTCAAACAGACCTACACGCAATACCATAAATGTACGGTCACATACAGAATCGATAATCTGCGCATCTGCCATCATCGCTACCGGCGGACAGTCTATAAGTATATAATCATATTCTGTACGCAGATAATCTATAAGATTGCTGAAACGGCTGCTCTCAAGAAGTTCGGTAGGATTGGGCGGGAATGTACCTACGGGGAGGATACTGAGATTCTCCACTACGGCATTCTTAACTATAAGCGAATTAATATCGCGAGCAGAACCATTGAGATATTCAGAAATACCGTGCTTAGGCGATTTTACCACACGCGACAGCGAACCGCGGCGGAGGTCACCGTCAATACAGAGTACTTTCTTACCCTTGAGCGCAAGTGCTATACCGGTATTGATAGTGATAAAGGTCTTACCCGAACCGGCATTGAAACTGGTCATCATAGCCACACAGGGGAGATGATCGGCAGTGATAAAACTCAAGTTGGTACGCAATACGCGGAATGCCTCATTTACCATATCTCGCTTACCCTCTCCGACGATCACATCGGCATCGCCCGGCAGTGCATCACGCAACTGCGAGGGAGTCTTAATGAGTTTTTTCAACTTCTGGCCTTCGGGTTCAAACTCGGGTATCTCACCCACGATAGGAATGTTGAGATCCTCAAGATCCTTACGTCCGCGTATGCGGGTGTTGAGCGCTTCCTTGCCATAGATAATGCCAAACGGAATGAGCAGACCCGCTATCAGACCGATCAGATAGGTCTGGGTAGTCTTGGGATATGACGGAGCCTTCGAACCGGTAGGCTTGCGCAACATTCTTGTATTTACTGAAGTAAATGCCTGCGAAAGTTCGTTTTCCTCACGCTTCTGAAGCAGATAGAGATATAGAGTCTCTTTAACTTTCTGCTGACGCTCTGCGGTAAGAAGGAATTTAGCCTGACGCGGATTAGCCGCTACGCGCGCATTGGCAGTCTGCTCATTGCGTTCGAGCGATCCTATATTGTTGGAGAGCGCGAGTATCTGATTGTCGAGCGATGACAATATTGAACTTCTAAGAGCCGCCAAACGAGAGTCATAGTCTACGATAAGAGGGTTGCTGACATTGGTATTGCTCAGAGTGGCATTACGCTGTATCATCAACGCATTATACTCCGCTATCTGACCCTCGATATTGGCAGAACCGATACCGGTATTTACAGGGAGTACAGTATTATTTTTGCCCTCGGTGGTGATGAATGTGCGCAGGTAGCGAGCCATCTGTAACTGGTTTGACAGAGCCATAATCTGATTGCTCGAATTATTACTCTGCTGCATATACATCGATGATGCCTGATTGAGGTCTGGTATGAGGTTGGTACTCTTGAATGAGGATATTTCAGAATCCACACTACCGAGTTCCCCTTCAAGCAGATTAAGGCGGTCTGTAATGAAGTTAGAAGTAACCGCTACGACTTCAGCCTTGCTCTTCACCCAATCCTGATTATAGGCGTTGACTAACGAAGTAAGGATTTCGTCACCACGCTGTATAGAGGCATCATTACAAGAGATCTCTACAACATTTGACTTCTTATTTGACTGGTCGACCGAGATTTCAGCCGAGAATCTATTGGTAGCCGCCTCGATTGTAGTGCGCGTAACATTTATGGTATACGCCTTACCATCTTTAAAGAATGGAGTCTTTGAAATAATCACACGACCCGAGGGTGTGGCTATAACCGACCCGAAACCGAAACTGCTGTCAGCCGGGATAACCATGCTTTTGCCATTTACAACAAAGTCCTCTACACTGAGTTTGCCGTCAGTGCCGACCTTGATCTTCAATCTTGCACCCTCATCATCGGGCATGTCAGGAAAATCAACGGTAATAGGGAGATTACTGCCGTAAAGCACCTTATCATGAAAAGTGCCGGGAGTAGTGTAATTAACTGTAAGACGCAATTTTCTTACTACCTGCTCCATCAGATCCGGGCTCTTCAAGGTAGCCATCTCATCGGTAAGTACGGTATTGGTCATACCTACACCGATTGCTGTAAGGTCTACCGATGACGATCCTACCGAACTGGCGGCATCGTCTCGGATAATCACTGAGCATGTACGCGTATAAATAGGTACCGCACGCTTCACACTGAGTACTGCAAAGCCTACACATATTATCACCGATAATACTATCCAGTACCAGAAGCGTAGGGCAATCGAAATAACATCGCCCAGATTTACTGCTCCGGCTACTTTTGAGATACCCTGTGGAGTAGTGGATGTAGTCTCAGAGTTAGGAGTTAAATTATCAACCATCTATCTATTGTATATTTTTATCTTATTGAATGTACTACTAATCAAAGCCTTATCAACCATAAATCATGATTCGGAATCGTAAAATTCATATTTTTTTCATATTATGGAGATAATTCCGCGCAAAGTTACAATATTTTTTATACCTTTGCAAATATAACTGTTACAAGAACAAAAAAATATTTCTTGTACAGTTGCCGACAATTATTTTATTTTTTACCATTAACAACTTTTTTGCTTATGAAAAATCGTTTACTATTGTGCGCTGCTCTATTTGCTCCCGCAGTTATCTTTGCAAAGGCTCCTGTATCTCAAATCACTCCCGAGCCTCTACCCTCCGGCGTTACCACTGTCGCTCCCGCTCAAGGTTTTGTTGACCTCTCCGGCTCTGCATCTCCCCTCGGCATTTCTGACATCGCTGTCAACTTCTCCACAACGATCGACATGAACCCGAGTTGCACCGAGCCTGCACTCCTCTACTTCAACGACTTTACCACTCCCGCCGATCAGACTACTTCAAAAAGCGTAGACCTCATGACTTTTCGCGCCGGCGGCGTGCAGTTTAAAAACTACAGTTGGAAACAGACCGGTATATATAAGGTGGAGATACCCGAAGGTTTCTGGAAATTTGATTCGGGAAGTCTTACCCCCGCTCTCACCCTTTATTATGAGATTTATGTCGGATACAACGTACTCCCCGCTCCCGGTGTAGTACCCGAACTCAGTAACGTATATATCACATTTGCCGATGCCGATGAGGTAAGATTCAACACTTCAGGCAGCCGCGCTTGCGAGTTCTATATGGATAATAGCGATGCCGTTTACGGCCTCACCAAGGATATTATCGATTATAACGGTGATGGCAAAAAGAACACCGTAGTATTCGGATTCGGCTCTTCTGACGGTATCTCTCAGGAATTTATACAGCCCGGCACTTTCGGTCTGCGCATCGACCCCGGATTTATCGAATATATAACTTACGGTCCCAACTACGCCAACGATAAAGAAGACTTCGTCTTGCGCACCAACGACGAACTCCTCTTTAAATATCAGATTCCCGCCATACCTATCCCGGAGATCTATCCCTACACCGATGAACCTCTCGAATATTTTGACGAGTTTACCCTCTATATGCCCGACAACTTTGACAAGTGGTTTACCAATGACCGCGTGGCTTCTAACATCTACGGTGTAAATGAGGATGGCACAGTCGATACTTCGCACTCTCTCTGCCGCGTAAGATTTGTTTATGATAACAATGTTGATGCGTCTGACCCTGAAAACCCCTTTAAGGATCGCATCATTCTCAACCTCTTTGATGTTGAGACCGGCGAACAACTTGAGAAGTTCACTCCCGCCAAAGGTGTGTACTGCCTGCGCCTTGCCGACAGCCTCTTCACCGGTATGTATCAGTCTCTGATCGAGGGTGCCGATCCCGAAATCATCAACTCTAATCCCTTTGATTACTACTATACTATTGATAATGGCTCTTCTGAAGTAGAAAGTGTCGAAGTAGCCGAACCCGCAAAGACAGGTGACGTATTCACTCTGACCGGTATCCGCGTTGCTAAAAATGCAGATGCCGCCACAATAGATGCGCTCGCTCCGGGTTTCTATATCGTAAATGGTAAGAAAATTGTCAAATAACTTTACAATAAATGTGTAAGGAAATACCCTTTATTTCCACGGAGCTCCGCCAAGAGGCGGGGCTCCGTTTGCGAAAACTCACCCCTCTCATCAAGGAGAGCGGTGCCGACGCTATATTATTGGCCTCCAATACCAACCTCTATTACGCTGCCGGAAGATTCTTTCGCGGTTACGTATACATCACCTCTGAGGGGGAGGCCCTCTATTTTATAATCCGTCCCGATATATTTGCAACAGAAGAGGATCTGATACCTATCCGTAAACCGGAAATGATTCCCGACATCCTCCGTGAGCGGGGCATCTCACTGCCGTCGCGCATCGGCATAGAGCATGATTCACTCTCGTGGAGCGATTGCACACGATTGCAGAATCTGTTTCCCGAGGCTGAAATAGTTAATGTCTCCCCTGTTATGCGCAGGGCAAGAATGCAAAAGACTCCCTACGAAATCTCTCTGATCCGGCAGGATGGTCTGCACCAGGCCGCGGTATACCATAAGGTAAGCCGTCTATATCAGAGAGATATGACCGATCTGGAGTTTCAGATTGAGATTGAGCGGGTGCTTCGTCTGGAAGGTAGCCTCGGCACTCTGCGCGTATCGGGCAACCTTATGGAGATCAATATGGGTTCTGTCATCGCCGGCGATAATGCCGACAACCCCAGCCCCTACGATTTTGCTATGGGTGGTGCCGGTGTCGACCCTTCGCTACCCGGTGGCGCATCGGGCGAGATAATCCGCCACGGCCAGACCATAATGGTCGATATGAACGGCAACTTTAACGGCTATAATTCCGATATGACCCGAGTATGGAGTCTCGGCGAAGTATCTCCGCTCGCCCGGAAAGCCCACAACTGCTCTATCAAGATTCTGCGCGAACTTGAATCTACCACTCCCGGCACTAAAGTTAGCGATATGTATCATCGCGCTATGGAGATAGTAGAGGCAGAGGGCCTTACAGACTACTTCATGGGTCATCGGCAGCAGGCTGCCTTTATAGGGCATGGTATCGGTATCGAACTCAATGAGCAACCCGCCATTACCCCACGCTCACGCGATATAGTTCTGCAAGACATGACTCTGGCTATAGAACCCAAATTCGTAATTCCCGGTGTGGGAGCCGTAGGTATTGAAAATTCATACGTAGTGACTCCCACAGGATTGGATAATCTCACATCATTTCCTGAAGATATCATCAACTTATTATGATTCAGATTGACGCTGACTCCAAAACCCCTCTCAATTTAGCCCGGAAACTAACTCACCCCGCCTTCAAGACCGTAGGTGACGCCGCTGACACACTCGGATTGGAGGCATACGTAGTAGGAGGATTCGTGCGTGATATTTTTCTTGAACGCCCCTCTAAAGATGCTGACTTCGTGACAGTCGGAAGCGGTATCGCGCTTGCTCAGAAAGTAGCGGAGACTATTGCGGCCCGTAGTAAAAGGCGTCCCAGACTTGCTGTATACGCCAATTACGGCACCGCTCAATTACACCACGGTGATCTCGAACTCGAATTTGTAGGAGCCCGCAAGGAATCTTATCATCGCGAGAGCAGAAATCCTATAGTCGAAGACGGCACTCTGCAGGAGGATCAGGAACGCCGCGACTTCACTATTAACGCTATGGCGATCTGTGTAAACAAAGATCGCTTCGGTGAACTCGTAGACCCATTTGACGGGATAAGCGACCTCGAAGCACGCCTGATCCGCACCCCGCTTGACCCGGACGTGACATTTTCAGACGACCCCCTGCGCATGATGCGCGCCATACGCTTCGCCACCCAACTCAACTTCTATATTTACCCCGCTACATTTGAGGCAATAAAACGTAACCGTGAGCGCATCAACATCATAACAAAAGAGCGCATCAATGACGAACTCTCCAAGATCATCCGTTCGCCACGCCCGTCGATAGGTTTTAAACTCCTCGATATGGCCGGTCTGCTTGAAATAATTTTCCCGGAGTTATGCGCATTAAAGGGGGTTGAGACTCATGACGGGAAAGGGCATAAAGATAACTTCCTGCATACCCTTCAGGTTCTCGATAATGTCGCGGCAAAATCTGACAATGAGTGGCTACGCTGGGCCGCACTGCTGCATGATATAGCCAAACCGGCGGTAAAACGCTATGACCCCAAACTCGGATGGACGTTTCACAACCATAACTTCATCGGTGAGAAGATGATACCGCGTATCTTCAAAAAAATGAAACTACCCCTTAACGAGAAGATGAAGTATGTGGCGAAAATGGTAGGTCTGCACATGCGGCCGCAAAGTGTGGCCGATGCCGGTGTCAGCGACAGCGGTGTGCGCCGGCTCATCACCGATGCCGGTGAAGATCTCGATGACCTTATGACTCTCTGCGAAGCCGATATAACATCCAAGATTCCGGCCAAGGTAAAACGTCAACTGGAAGGGTTTGCCAGACTCCGACAGCGTATGGATGAAATCAACGCCGCCGATGACTACCGGAAATGGAAAAACCCCGTAGGGGGCGATGAAATCATGGAGCGGTACAATATACCCGGTTCACCGGTGATAGCCAAAATAAAAGAGGCTGTAAAGGAAGCGATCTTCGATGGCATTATCCCCAACGAGCATGATGCAGCCATCAGATACGCAGACTCAGTAGCCGAAAATCTCAAAGAAGAGATAGAGGCCGCCCGAGCCAATTGGCCTCCCCAAAGAGGCAACGCCAACCGCTGATAAGAATATTAGACCCCAATAATTTAGACCCCGGTCTGCAAAAAAAAGTTAATGATATGGGAATAAGTATTAACATTTTTTGCAGACCGGGGTCTAAAATATCTTTAAACACCCTAACTTATTTGCGTAATTCTCCGAAATTTGCTATCTTTGCCCGGTAATACGCGAAATGCGTAAACACATCGTTTTACTCAAAGAGTGCAAATAATAATTTTCAAGATATATTTATCTATTAAAGAATGGCAACATTAGAGAAAATCAGAAGCAAATCAGTGTTTCTGCTGATTGTAATCTTCGTGGCGCTTCTCGCCTTTATACTTGGCGACGCCATAACCAACGGTCGAAACCTCTTCGGCAACCACACTACAGTAGCAAAAGTAGGTGGAGAAAAAATCGACTATCTTGAATATCAGCGTAAACGTGAGGAACTCAATCGCCAACTCGAAGAAGCGCGCCGTCAGAATCCGCAACAGTATGCGAACTTTGATGTGCAACTTCTCCCGCAAATGGCCCTCAATCAACTCATCTCCGAGAAACTTTTGGATCAGGCTGTAAAAAACCTCGGTATCAAGGCTTCTCCCGAGATGCTTAAAATGTATCTGCTCGATAATCCGCAGCCTACTCCCGAGCAGATCGCAATCGCGCAGCAACTCGCAGCCCTCAATGTCAACGTGACTTCGATGGCACAGGCTCACGATGTAATTTTCAATCCTAAAAAGAACAATCTCACTCAGGCGCAGGTGGCACCTCTGCAGAAAGCATGGGCTACTCTTGAAGCCGATGCCGCCCGCCAGATCTCCGAGCAAATATACGTGTCTCTTCTGGGCTCTACCGTTAAGGCAAATGACCTTGACAAAAAAGCACTTTATGAAGACGCCGTACAACTCTCTCAGGTGTCTCTCGCTTACCGCCCCTACGGCCAACTCGATGAGAAGAAATATCCCGTAAGCGATGCCGAACTCCGCAAAGCATACGAAGAGGAGAAAAACAACTTCAAGGTTGAAGAACCTACCAAGGACATCAACTTTATCGCAGTAAGCGTATCTCCCTCTGATGATGACCTTGTGGCTTCTGCAAAACTCGCTTCAGCCACAGTATCCGCTCTGCGCGACAGCAATGCCACTCTCACCAAGGATCTCCGCAAAGAGGGTCTCGCAATAGAGAAACGCACTCTCCGCGCTTCTGACGTGCCTGCCGGCAATCTCAAAAATTACCTTGCTTCCGCACCCAAAGATTCTGTAAGCGTCATCACCCAGAACCTCCGCGGATTTACTGTTGTCAAAATGGGTAAAAAGAGTTTTGAAATCGACTCTATCCAGATCAATCTCGTTCAGGTGGCCGGTAATAAACTCCCCGACACCGTGCTGGCCCGACTCAACTCAGGTCTTTCAGCCGATTCTATCTCTTCGGCTTTCCCTGCCGACAGCGTTATGGCTCAGACCGGACAGTGGCTCACTCTCTTTAACGACAAGGGTCGCACTTCTGCCATTACCGACGCTCAACTCGACTCTCTGCGCAACGCCGGTGGCAGATACATAAAGATGATGTCTACTCCTGAAGGCACCGTACTCGCTCAGATTGCCAAGCAGACCGCTCCGGTAGAGGTTTATGAATATGACATCGTAGACTATACCCTCCACCCCTCTGCAAAGACTATCAACGATGCACGTGCTAAACTCGAGAAATTCCTCGCTCAGAACAAGACTGCCGAAAACTTTGCAAAGAACGCTCAGAAAGAGGGTTACAATATGCAAAACTTCCAGTTGACTCAGTCGTCAAATGCAGTACCCCGTATGCAGGGTTACAATATGTATTATCCCGATAGCCGCAAAGTGGTACGCTGGGTAATGATAGATGGTAAACCCGGTGAAGTATCGCAGATTTACGAATCGGCTGATCCCGCTCAGCCCGCTCTCTATGTAGCAGCAATCAATAGCGAATACGATGAGTTTATACCCCTCTCTAACGCAGAGGTTAAGAACTTCGTTACCGAAAAGGTACGCCGCTCTAAAGCCGGTGATGAGATGATTAAGCAGTATAGCGGCAAGACCGGCTCTCTGGCTACTGTGGCATCCGCTATGGGCGTAGAACCCCGCGAGATAGAGCAATTCCGCTTCTCTAATCGTGCCGGTGTAAATGATCCCGCGGTACTCGGTAAAATCGCAGGTGGCAAGAAAGATGGCAAGGTAGTACTCGTTAAAGGTGATGACGGTGTATATGCTTACGTAATCAAGGGCAACTCTAAAGATGCTTTCCCCTACGATGACGCTACTTACGAGCAGCAGTTCCGCCAACTCTTCAACCCCAACCTCGAACTCATGATCCGCGGTGGTAAGAAGATTGACAACAACATCTACAAATTTGAAGCAGGTGAGTAATCTCCCACTCCCCTACTCCACTCAAATTTAAGAACCGCACAAATACCATATATTCCGATAGGGACGCGCCAAAACGCGTCCCTATCTAATATACAGAGCACGTATGAATATCAACAAGTCAGAAAAAATAGACAAAATACCTCTAATAGGGATGACCGAGCGGGAACTTCAGGATGTCGCCATAGGTCTGGGTATGCCTAAGTTTATAGGTAAGCAACTCGCTCAGTGGATTTATCAGAAAAGAGTGGTCTCTTTTGATGATATGACCAATCTCTCCAAAAAAAACAAGGCTCTTCTTGAGGAACAATATTGTGTGGGTCGCACTGCTCCCTCAGGTTGGCAGAAAAGTAGCGATGGCACTGTGAAGTATGTATTTACCGTGGCGGGCGGCCGTAAGATTGAATCCGTTTATATTCCGGATCATGACCGTGCCACTCTCTGCGTATCATCGCAGGTAGGATGTAAGATGAACTGCTACTTCTGTGCTACCGGCAAGATGGGATTTAAGGCTCAGTTGACCGCAGCCGAGATTGTAAATCAGATACTGAGTATCCCCCCTGCTCCCGAACCGGGTCAGCCTGAGATGAATCCTCTTACCAATATCGTTTTCATGGGGATGGGTGAGCCTCTGGATAACTTCGGTGCTGTAAAACGCGTAATTGAGATTCTTACCGCATCCTGGGGCTTTGATTGGAGTCCGAAACGCATCACGGTTTCTACAGTAGGCAAACTGCCCGAATTAAAAGATTTGCTCGATAACACCAAGGTGCATATCGCTATAAGCGTACACTCGGCCGATTCGCGCGAACGAGGTTCAATGATGCCCGCTCAGAAGGCTTTCCCGATACAGAGCGTAATGCAGTTGCTAAGCGGATATGATTTCTCGCATCAGCGTCGCCTGTCGTTAGAGTATATAATGTGGAGAGGGGTCAACGATGATATCGCTCATGCCAATATGCTTATCAAACTTATCGGCAATATAGATTGCCGTGTTAACCTTATACGTTACCACGCCATACCGGGGATAGACCTGCAGCCATGCTCGGAGGAGAGAATGATAATGTTTAGGAATATTCTTAATAAGCATGGTATCACCGCCACTATCCGCGCCTCGCGCGGCGAGGATATAATGGCCGCTTGCGGTATGCTGGCAAAATAATTTACTGAATTACTGATATGGAAAAACTGAAAATTGGGATAACTCAAGGTGATACTAACGGTATCGGTCTCGAAATAGCACTGAAAAGCATTATCCCCGAAGGGTTTACCGAGATTTGCACCCCCATACTATTCGCGAATAAAAAACTTGTGACTCAGACCTTGCACAACATCGGTGAGTCGCTTAAGTTTCAAACAGTGGCATCTGCTTCTGAAGCACGTCCGGGTAAGATCTCTGTGGTAAGCATCGGTGACTCTAATTTACAGGTCACCTACGGCTCACCCTCACCTGAGAGCGGACACGCGGCCTTTGAATCGCTTCGCGCAGCCTGCGACGCTCTCGAAAACGGAGAGATCGATGCCCTGGTAACCGCACCCATCTGTAAAGAGGCCATTCAATCTGAGGAGTTTAAATTTCCCGGACATACCGAATACCTCGAATCACGTTTTGCTGACTCTGACAATCCCGACAGCAAAGCGATGATGATACTCTTTAATGATGATATCCGGGTCGCGCTCCTGACAACTCACTTACCCATTGCCAAGGTCAGCGAGGCCATACGCGCTGATAAGATTATAGAGGCTGTAAAGAGATTGGATCATACTCTGCGACGTGACTTCGGATGCGACCGACCGCGCATTGCAGTATTATCGTTAAATCCACATAGTGGTGACGGCGGACTGCTTGGCAACGAAGAGAAATCAGAAATCATCCCCGCTATCAGATCTCTTAACGATGAGAAGATTTTGGCTTTCGGCCCTTACGCGGCCGATGGATTTTTCGGCACAGAAAACTGGCGAAATTTTGATGGAATTCTCGCCATGTATCATGACCAGGGACTGGCTCCCTTTAAGACGATAGCCAAGCAATCTGGGGTTAACTTTACAGCAGGCCTGGATGTAATCAGAACATCGCCCGATCATGGCACCGCCTACGATATAGCCGGACAGAATCAGGCTGATCCGACATCAATGAGGGAGGCTATATACAAAGCCATAGATATCGTACGCGCCCGCGAACGATACGATGATGCATCTGCCGATCCTCTCCCCATTTCGGTGCATAAATCCACCAATAAACCCCAATAACACCGCTCTCTCCCTACCGCGCATAGCAGCACGTAATCATACACCTCTGCAGGCAATACTCGCCTGAAGATTATGATCCCGACAAAACTTACGCCCCCGTATCCGGTACCGCTAACGCGGTACATGATGCGGGGGCGCATATTTGAGTATATTATGTGTTTTCGTGAAAAAATGCTGTATTAAAAGAATACCCTTATCGAATCATCCGGAGTACCTAATATCCACCAGATTATAAACACCAGCATTCCGGTCAGGAAATAGTTGACAACTACCAGCATTGACAGATGCCTCAATTCCGCGATATTTGACCGGCTCATCTTTATGGCAATATATGTATTGAGCATAAAACCTAAGAAGAATGGGATGGAGCCTACCAGCGGATTCTCGAAGTCAAGATTAAAAGCCTTATATGTAACTACAATAAACGCAAGCAAACCGTTTACAAATATTATGATTTCTGTGGTCTTGGCTCCCAGACGCGAAGATATATTACGTGTATTTTGACCGGGAGCAAGGCGGTTTACATAATAACTATATGCCAGATGTATGTTTATGGCCAACATACCCATACCGAATGCCAAATATATAGGCGGCGCGGTATCATACATACCCCAGATACTGCTGGTGGCCTCATATTGAGTCTGTAGCAAACAGGTTCCCATGACCCCTATAGGGCCGAACAGTAAGAAGGTACAGAGCAATCCTATCCATGTAGACATGGATAGACCACCTTTGTAGTTAAGGAAATAGATGATTAATGCTATCAATACCCCTATGCCTAACATAATGTACGGCACCCTCGACATCGACATGATAGTGACACCCAGCATACCGGCCAGAATGAAGCATGCGTTGCTTGCCTCTTTAAGAACCCTTTTTTCTAAGGGATTAGGCTCATCTTCCTTTAAATTATGTATTTTCTTACGGGGCAACGAACTTATATGAAGTTTCTCCAATTCGTACGCATGACGATAGTTTGCCCCGAGTTGGGTGAATACCGCAAACAGCAGGCATATTGATGCCGCCAAAATCTCCATATTACCTCGGACTACAGCCCCGGCTGTACCGGCTAAGACCGTACCCGCTGACATTAATACAGAGACTAAATTACCTTTTGATTTTACAAACGAAAATACATCCATCTTTTGATTTCGGGATTAGGGTTTGCTTTTTACTATTTTTCGTAACTTGCCTGCTACTACTTGATATATTTGATCTAAGTAATGAATTTTATATTATACCTCTTATATATATCGTGCAGGATTTTAAGATTCCTGTACCTTTACAATCTGTATATATCTTTTATAAATACATTACCACAAAGAGTGATACCGATGCAATCGCAATCCATAGCGTGACAGCCTGCATCAACGGTTTTACTCCTACGCTCTTTATTACCTTAAGGCTGAGACCGGCACCGATAGCAAACAATACAGCCACCAGACATTTCTTGGCAAACTCCGCCAAGAATGAATAGACAGGACTCATGAAACTCTGCATGCTCTCGGGTGTGTAGGTATTGATTACCATGGCCAGAACAAACAGGAATATAAACCACGGTATTGATATCTTAGCCTTGCCTTCATCTTCACTGCCGCCGGTGCGTTTGTTAAATCTCGGGAAAAACCACATCGAGAAGAACGCTAAGGGTATAATCCATAACGCTCTGGTACACTTGATAAGAGTTGCGAGATCACAGGCCTCAGGGCCGTATGCAGCACCCGCTCCTACTACCGAACTGGTGTCGTGAATGGCAATTGCGGCCCAGGTGCCGAATTGCTCTTGTGTCAATCCGAAATAATGACCCATCGGGGGGAAGATAAACAGCGCTATGGCATTGAGAATAAATATCACCCCAAGCGATACGGCCATTTCATTTTGATTTGCCTTTACCACCGGACCTACCGCTGCGATTGCGCTACCGCCACATATCGCTGTGCCGGATGAGATAAGATATGAGGTCTTATTGTTGATACCCATATAGCGACCTAAGAGTACGCCTAAAACCATAACACCTATCACCGATACTACGGTAAAGATCATACCCTCGGCACCACTCTGCAGACTCTTGATAAGATTCATGCCGAAGCCGAGACCTACTACTGATGCCTGAAGCAACCATTTGCTTAAAAATTTATTGAATTTCGGGAACGGTGTGCCGAAAATTATAGCAAACACCAAGCCTAATGCAAGACCTATGGGCGCGGTGATTATATCATGCCCGCATACATGGCCGAAGGGAAAAAAGACCACTATCAGCAATACCCAGTACAGTATCTTACCTATCTTATCTTTCATATTTATGAGGTGTGTTATTGTAGTTTATTTTGGGTTAAGTAAGTAATTAAAATTAATGTGTCTATAAAACTTAAATATTTTTGAGATAATTTCCATGCGGAAGGAAGGAAGATACTTTGTATCTGACTGACTGACAATTGGAAATTAGCCAAAAAGATTAAGTTTTATTACCCAAGATATTCTATTAATATAAACTTTCATAATATCGTTTAATTTTCATTACTTACTTAGTC
>CAMWNR010000038.1 GCA_947175665.1 uncultured Porphyromonadaceae bacterium | reverse complement strand
GAAGAAGATAGGGTGTGGATAGGACAGAATGCATGTATACTCCCCGGGGTAACGATAGGGGAGGGCGCTGTGATCGCGGCAGGGGCTGTAGTGACACATGATGTCCCCCCATATTGTGTGGTGGGTGGTAATCCGGCGAGAGTACTTAAGGATATGCGTCCGTAAATGTATAACAGAATGAAGATACTTTATGTAGTCAGTGGTACCGGATTGCAGGGAGGTGCTACCAAATCATTTTTCGCTATGGCCGACGGAGTTGCCGCCGCCGGGCATGAAATAAGAATTGTCGCTCCTGATGGCAACGGAGTGACAGTTGCCGCACGCGAACGCGGATGGGAAGTATTGGTAGTTCCTTATCGTTTTGCCACTCTCCCGGCTTTGAGTACCGGCAAAGATAAGGTATTGTTTCTGCCTCGCCTTCTCAAATCGCTGATAGTAAATAGAAAAGCGCGAAAGGTTGTAGAGCGGTATGTAGAAGAATATCGCCCGGATATTATCCACGATAATACCTCGGTTACCGATATAGGCCATTATGCCGCCGAGCATATCGGTGCCATACACGTGACCCATGTGCGCGAATATGGATGGAAAGATTTCAGACTGTTAAATCCGGGATTAAAAAAGCGTCTTAAGTATTCTAAGGCTGCGCTTATAGCGATTACCGAGGACTTGAAGAAACTCAGAGGGAAATTCTTGCCGGAGGCTAAGAAGTCAACCATATATAACGGAGTGGTTAGTGCCGAAATGATACGGTATAAATCTGATAAATCTCCATATTTCCTGTATGCCGGACGAGTACAGCACGCAAAAGGAGTGAGCGATCTGATAGCGGCATATATAAAGTATTGTGATGAAGTGGTAGCGGAGGGTAAGACTCCGTTGCGACTTATAATGGCAGGTTCGCTTAAGCATGAGCCAAAACTATGCAGCCATCTGCAGACTCAACTACAGAAAGCAGGATATAACAAGAATGTAGACTGGCTTGGAGAGATTACGGGAGTTGATAAATATATGGAGCAGGCGGCCGCTACCGTAATACCATCATACCGGGAAGGATTCGGCAGAGTGATGCCCGAGGCAATGGCAGCAGGATCCCTATGTATAGGCCGTAATACCGGAGGGACAGCCGAGCAATTGGAAAATGGGCGTAAGATAACGGGGCGTGACATAGCATTGTCATTCTGCAATGACTCTGACAGTGGTGTAGGGAGACTGGCAAGTTTGTTGCAACAGGTTGATACTGCTTACCGCGCCGGAGAGTTGACGAGAGAAGGGGGAGAGTATCACCGGATGATAAAAGATGCGCAAACCACCATATCACGACTATATCTGCGAGAAGAGGTAGGTAGGAAAGTGTTAGACTTTTATTCTACACTCCTCAGATAATTATGTATGTAAGACCCGGGTCCTGGTGTTAACATTTTAATACTTGAATAATTTACGACCGTTGACAATGTATAGGCCTGTCGGGAGGTTGTAATAGTCGTTGTGGTCAAGATCCCGCCCTATAAGTTGGCCATTTGCATTATAAATTGTAAGCGGGGGATATTCGCCATATATGGGGACGGTGAGAGTAGATGAATCTATCAGGTAATAGTACGAGAGATCCTTCGCATTAAAATAGACTTGTTCCGGATTATCTCCCCAATAGACAGTATCCGGACTAATTGAGGTATACATATTGCGCGAGGCGAGAAATGCCGAATTTATAGCCGCACCGATATTATCAGCCGATACCGGTGTATAATCGGCCGGCAAGACCTCGGAGTCATTGCCGTTATCAAAAATTGTGAGCAGTTCAGACTCTTTATTGATGATAGATTGGTGAGTGTATGGGGCTAAAAGTGTTTGGTAATAGCATGCAGATGCTGTAAATTGAGGTATCCCGATCTGCAGATGTGTATAGTCGCTCGTTAAATCAAGATCTGAATAGTCGACAGTATGCCTCAGGTTTTGCACAGCCGTGCCGTAAGGCACGATTATATCAAACCCATACTCATCCATAACCTTTCGGCTATTATCAGCGATGATGCGCCATCTTTGATAAGAGGTCCATTTATTTTTATTTAGCGGATGATTTTGAGGGTAAGAGTGGATTAACAGCAACCCGAGATGAGCATTAGGTTGCACGCACTTTATATACGACATGAATTCAGTGAGTCCGCCATATTCTCCAGAGCCATCCCACAAGTCAAGATCGGGTGCAATTGCGCTGGCCGGATGAAGTAGAATGACATCCCATTCCTGATCGTTAAGCAGACTCCTTATACCACTATTGTCGTATGGATGATACTCGGTAACCCGCTGCCGTTTATTGCCGTTGACAAGTTCGTGAATCCAGTAGGGATTGGCATACTTGCCGAGCAGAATATCGCACCAATTACGGAATGTAGCCCCCGAAGATTGCACTACCGTAAGTTTAATCTTGGAATAGTCTACGTCCAATGCTTTAAGTATCTGAGGTACATTGGCTGTGGTATTTAAAGAATAACTGTTGCCGATATCGAGAATACGTAAAGAATCTCTACGCTCCGAATCGGGATAATTCTCGCGGCAGGCGCGGGTCATTGTATTAAGTATAAGAGAGTCAGACTCGGCCACATCGTTAATATCTCCCCTACAGAGCATCGAGAAACTCCCCATAGGGTAGGTAATCATATATTTACCGGAACCATATATAGGATGCAGCAATTTACTTTTAATCAGACTTTCGGTAAAGGGGGAAGAGGAAGGGGTGGTGAAGGTAGCATAATAGCGTCGTGAAATCTTGCCATTCTGACGTAAGGTAGATATTCCCGGGGGGAGAATGGAGGTTCCGAATTTTAATTCGTAAGGCAAAGACTCGCAAAATTCTTCGATCGATGTTTGATACCTCCAATCTACATACTCTCCTCCTAAAGGGTAAGACTCTTCCGGCACAATCCCACCCTCCGAGCCGATACTCAAATCGGGAATCTTGCAGTCGGTAGAAAATATCAACTCATTAAAACCGGACACACAAAGCGAGACCAATAACAGGATGGTCTTGAATGTGTCGGGATGAAAATGGTCGGATATTTTCATTATATCGCTTAAGTTAAGTCCAAAGAATAATCGAGTCCGAAGTAATGATCAGGTCAAAAGTAATAATGTTACTTTATCATGGATAATTTCCAATCTATAAAACTTTTGACTCCAGCCTCGATCGGGGTGGCGGGTGAGAATCCGGTCAGGGATTTAAGTTTACCGGTGTCGGAATAAGTACTTTTTACATCTCCCGGCTGTTTGGGCATAAGTTTAATATTAGCCTCCTTGCCCAGAATTTTCTGTATAATGGAAATAAAATCCATAAGTCGGGTAGGATTGGAAGAACCGATATTAAGTACCCGGTAAGGTGCCGAAGAGGTTGATGCATCGGGAGCAGAGGCATCCCAATGAGGATTCGGAGTAGGGGGGAGAGAAATTATAGATATAATTCCGGTGATAATATCGTCAATATAAGTAAAATCGCGTAATTGATCACCATTATTAAAAACGTTTATCTTTTCCCCTCTGAGTATTGCGTCAACAAAAAGAGATGGAGCCATATCGGGTCTTCCCCACGGGCCATAGACTGTGAAAAATCTTAATCCTGTGGTCGGAAGTCCATAGAGATGTGAATAAGTGTGAGCCATCAACTCATTGCTACGCTTGGTGGCCCCATACAGACTGGCCGGATGGGAGGCGGAATCACTTTCGGAGAAGGGCATGGATTGATTCAATCCGTACACACTCGAAGAAGAGGCGTATATCAGATGTCTGACACCGGTAGAACGGCATCCTTCGAGGATATTAAGAAACCCCTCGATATTACTTTTGATATACTTACGGGGATGTATTACCGAATCGCGCGCACCGGCCTGCGCAGCGAGGTGCACTACTGTATCAAACTTTTCAGTGCTAAACAATCGGTCGATATCCTCTTCGTCAGTGATATCAATTTTATAAAATCTCAATTGTCGGGGATATACAGTCGACTCCACATAATCACCGGTATGTTGGAGAGCATTGATATCCTCAGATGAGATTCCGAGGAGGTCAAGGCGCTTCAACTTGAGGCGCGGGTCATAATAATCGTTAAGATTATCCAAGCCTATTACCGTATGCCCCTCATCGGCGAGCCTTACGGCCAGATGGTACCCGATAAATCCGGCTATCCCGGTTACAAGAATCTTCATCAGCAAGGGGGTATTACCATTCGTAAGGGAATCTTTCGATATCCTCCTCAATAAGAGGAGTACCGGTCTGCACCTCAATAAAAGTAAGCGGTGTCTTAGCCTTAAGGGCATGCATGGTGCCTGCCGGGATTATAAAAGTCATCCCGCGCTTTACGGGTTTTCTTTCATCACCTATCACAATCTCTCCTTCACCATCTACAAAAGTCCAGACCTCTTCACGATGAGCGTGGCGCTGATAACTGATAGATGCTCCCGGATTGAGGGTAAGACGCTTGGTCAGCGAGCAGTGACCGTCGAGAGCCTTGGTTTGATCAATCACACGATAAATACCCCATCGCCTCTCTTCAAACATCGGCCGATGATGTAACTGAGGGCTAAGTTTTTTAATATCTTCACTTTTAGACTTCTCGGATACGAGTATACCGTCGGGAGAGGCGGCCACTACCAGATCCTTGGTGCCGATACATACGAGTGGCAATTCGAGTTCGTTAAAGATATGTGTATTCTCACCGGTACCGTCAGTAATGACATTGCCGTAATTGCGGCATGAGATTTCATCGGTTAGAGTGTTCCAGGTACCCAGATCCTTCCAGCGACCGCAAAACGGTACCATTCCCATATTTTCGGTCTTCTCCAATACCTCATAGTCAAAACTTGTGTGAGGGAGCAAGTCATAATGCTCTACCACTTCCTCGAAAGTATTGTAATTCAGATATTTGGAGGTGAGTTTGTTGAGAAAGCCAAGGCGGAAAGCAAAAACGCCTGCATTCCATACCGCTCCCAAACCTATAAGAGTTTCGGCATCCTCGACCGAGGGCTTTTCGATAAATCTATCTACGTGAGATACACCCGTTTCGACCGAGAGATCGGTAGGAGGAGCCGGTAAGATATATCCATATTTTGATGAGGGATATGTAGGGGCTATACCCATAAGGATAAGTTCGGCGGCATCTTTCTGCACACCTGCAACCATACGTCTTATTGCTTCGAAGTAACCGCTGACGGTAAAAGGATCGCAAGGGAGCACCACAATAATCTCATTGCTGTCGCAATGCTTCACTTTAGTCAGATACTCGGTAGCGAGAGCGATAGCGGGAAAGGTGTGACGTCGGGAAGGCTCCGTGAGTATATCTACATCCTTGAGTTGGCCGGCTACAGCGTCGCGCTGGGCCATACTGGTAGCCACGGTGATGTTGTCGTTGATACCCGCTTCGCGCAGTTGGCGTACAAGGCGTTGGAGCATTGATTCCGGTTTCCCCTCCGGATCAGAAAGAAGGCGGAGGAATTGTTTAGAACGGGCATCATTGCTAAGAGGCCAAAGGCGAGTGCCGGAGCCACCGGAAAGTATGACGATTTGCATAAATTTTACTTTTATTAATTTGTGGGATGAGGTTTAAGGCTCTCTCGCAGTGCTTTGCTCAATCGCTGATCAGGATAATCCGCTTCATACGGGAATATGAAACCACCCGCGAGTCCCTTTTTACGTATATAATCACCCTTGATCGCTATAGAGCGGGTATTATCAAAAGATCCTGTCAAGGTGCCGTCATTATCATCATAATACGGCACCAGAGCCTTATCATCCCATTTTTCAGACTCTCCTTTAAATTTAACAGGAATTGAGTAATCATACATAAAAGTGTTATGTGCTTTATCTGCCCAGGCATAAAAAGGTATACCTAATAAGATCTTATTGCGCGGCACCCCTAATTTGATATGTCTTGCCACGGCCTTATCTACGCTCCAATCTCCATATCGATCGCTCGAATAGAGGTTGCTTTGATGGGCCTTGAGTTTTCCATCTTTAGCGGTAGCGAGATTATAACCGGATACATTGACGTATGTAACGTACGGTACCATCCCCTTCAGGTCTATGAATCCTCCGGAATTATTAGAATAAAAAGAGATCCAACTCTTTTTACCCAATGTCTTACGCAATTGCTTTACGATCAAGATATAATTCTCGACATCATCGGGACCTGCAGAGTGACCGCCTGCGGTAGTGCCGGGAAATTCCCAGTCAAGATCCACTCCGTCAAGGTTAAGAGAATCGATAATCTGTTTGCAAGATTTGGCAAACTGCTTTCTCTTCTTTGCATCAGCACCCATTTCGCTGAAGCCCTCATACTTCTCACCCCCCACGCCTAAAATAACCTTAAGCGACGGGTTTTGTAATTTAAGATCAGCAATGGCGCGGATACGCTCCGGATGGGGGAGTACCAATCCGTCATTGTTATCATTAAACTCGGCAAAAGCATAAATCAGAGCGTCATACAGATCAGGAGCGGGGAGAGTGTTCCCCTTATCCTGAATATATGCAACCGATAATTTCTTAGTGCCATCGGGGGCATCACTCACACCGGATTCGGAATGATAAGCATAGCAGGTCAGCACCCCGACCCCGATAAGAAGCAAGGAAAAGAGAGTTATTAATATTTTAGATCTTCCAGTCATCACGATATTAGACCTCACTATGATAATTAGCGGGGAGATAGCGAAGTTACAAAAACTTGGGGATATTTCAAAATTTCCGTCCGGCTGTCTGAAACCATCAGAATATGTAAAACCAAAAAGTACATACTATAATTTAATTTTACGAACTATAATTTAATTTTAAAGGAGTGGGTTGGGGTCTAAATCTTAATATGTAAACCTTGTGGTCTAAAATTATCGTCAGATTTAGAAATAAAGAAGTGATAATAATTAAAATTTGATTAAATTTGTAGATTAGAACTTAAAATATCGATCATGGAAAGATATAAGATTGCTGTAGCCGGAGCGGGATATGTAGGGATGAGTCTCGCTACCCTGTTGGCTCAGCATAATGACGTTACAATCGTAGATGTGATTCCTGAAAAGATAGATAAGGTCAACCACCGTATCTCGCCCATACAGGATGATTATATAGAAGATTATCTTAAAAATAGACCGTTGTCATTAAGAGCGACTTCAGACGGTGCCTCGGCCTACAGTGACGCTGACTTTGTCATTGTCGCTGCCCCTACCAATTATGATTCAGAATTAAATTACTTCGACACATCAAAAGTAGAGGAGGTGATAGATCTCGTGCTGGCGGTTAATCCCAAGGCTACAATAGTAATCAAATCCACTATACCGGTAGGTTACTGCCGGAGTCTCTATCTTAAGTACCGGCAAAAAGGGATTGAGCATCTTAATCTTATCTTTGCTCCGGAATTCCTGAGAGAGAGTAAGGCGCTATATGATAACCTATATCCGAGCCGTATTATCATCGGTGTACCGAAATTGATAAAATCCGAGGAGTTTGATAAGGAAAACGCAGCAATCGAGGCCTTGGCTGACATTCCATATCTCACTAAACAAGGAGAGGTATTTGCCGATCTGCTTAAGCAAGGCGCTATAAAGGAGGATATTCCGGTACTTTTTATGGGTATGAAAGAAGCCGAGGCTGTAAAGTTATTTGCCAATACCTACCTGGCGTTAAGAGTTAGTTATTTTAACGAACTCGATACTTATGCCGAGGTGAAAGGGCTTGATTCGCAGGCAATAATAAAAGGTATCGGCCTCGATCCCCGTATAGGTACTCATTACAATAACCCCTCATTCGGATACGGAGGTTACTGTCTCCCTAAAGATACCAAGCAACTACTGGCCAACTATAGCGATGTGCCGCAAAATATGATGACGGCCATAGTGGAGAGCAACCGTACACGTAAAGATTTCATAGCCGATAGGGTATTGCGAAAAGCCGGATATTACGGATATGATCGTGATAATGCCTATGATACATCCAAAGAAGAAGAATGCGTTATAGGTGTTTATCGACTTACTATGAAGAGTAACAGTGATAATTTCCGACACTCCAGCATACAGGGAGTAATGAAACGAATAAAGGCAAAAGGAGTAAAAGTCATAATCTACGAACCTACGCTTGAAGATGGAAGTACATTCTTCGGCAGTAAGGTGGTAAATGATTTCGATAAATTTACCTCGCTCTCAGATGCGATTATTGCCAACCGATATGAGGAGAGTCTTGAAGCAGTAAAGGATAAAATCTATACCCGTGATATTTTCGGCAGAGATTAATCTACATCACAATGGATAAGAGAAAGACATTAAAGGATATATATAACATAATAGTTCTCCTCTTTATATTCATCTCGGCCAATGCATGGTTTGCCTATATGCTCCCCCTTAACTTCACAGGTTTAGGCATTTCAGCCCTTATGGCAATAATACTTATAAATCTCCCCGGAGGTTTGCGGGTTACGAAGCAGATGAGTATACTACTGGCGATACTGATAGTATATATGGTCTGGACGGTAATAAATGTAGATCCTATCTATGGCATGATACAATTTTTTACCTTTCTGCCCGGTATATTATTATGTTCACCAGACAGAGAAGATAAGAGCAAGACATTGGCGTTTATCACCAAATGGTATGGGATTGTAATTACAATCTCGATGGTGATATTTCTGGCTGTAAAGGCTACACATCTGCCTGGGGTAGGGATATTCCGAGTCCCTAACAATAATTTCTATGCTCCATATTACAATTATCTGTTCTATATTAAGATGGTGTCACACACCTATATAGAGCGATTTAACGGTCCGTTTCTTGAGCCGGGCCACTTGGCGTTGGTATCATTTCTAATACTCTTTGCCAACAGATTTGATTTTAAGAAGAGTCCCTGGATGTATCCTATACTCCTTAGCGTGTGCCTGTCGTTTTCGTTGGTAGGTTACTTGCTTTTGATAATAGGACTTATACTGCTGAAGGTTAAGAACGTATGGAGTGTAGTTTTAGGAGTAGGATTGATATGGGGAGCATACGTATTCTGTACCGAGATATGGGACGGAGGAGATAACAAAGTAAATACCATGATCTTGAGCCGTCTCGAACTTGATGAATCGAAAGGTATCAAAGGTAATAACCGAACTCCCCAGACAACGGATGGATATTACGAGCGACTCAAAAGGAAAGATGCCCTATGGGTAGGAATGGGAACATTGAAGAAGAATGACAGTATAGCCGGTTCCGGGTATAAGATATATTTTATACGATTCGGGATAATCTCCGCCTTGATAGTATTTTTATACTACACTATGCTGTTTGATCGCAAGGCGAATAAGAGATATGCCTACTCGTTTTTATTGGTTATAGTGTTAATATTCTGGCAACGTGCCTATCCCTGGTGGTTCTCATGGCAAGCCATGATAATTTTAGGTACAGCGGTATCTGCCCTCGATGAAATGCGCAAGAAGGAGAATAAAGAGTTACCGCAACTGGACACGACCCTCCAATAATAAGCCTAACTCGCGTAAGTCTGATCCGCGTAAGAGTAACCCGCGTAAGACTAAATAAACCCGCGCCGGATAAAGGATTAACCTTTCTCGGCGCGGGTTTATTTATGATACATTGCTTTTCGCTAAAAATTTGAGGATAGATCAAATTGCTCTTACCGCGTTCTGTACGAATCGGTTAAATTTTTGTAATACGACACTCATTGAGCGATATATCCATTTTGGATATATCGCTCTGTTTTCGTAATTTTGCATTATGGAAATAAAGAATGGAAAGTACAAAATTACAGGAAAGGACATTTGTCTTGTTGTCGGAATCTTAATGGCTTTAGCCGGGATATACTGGATGTGGTTCAACAATTCAGAAGATTCTACAACAACCGCTTGTTGTTGCTTTTGTGCAGCAGCGGTGCTTTTATTTAGTAGGTCTCGTAAATAGCGTTCATCCTTGTTCACCCTCCCGGCCGGGGCGAATTGCGGCTGATACGTACCTCACTCGCCACTCTGTATCAAGATTTTTTCCCAAAGGAAAGGCTCTTACGTATGATGTTCATTTCAAGAAAATTTCGTAATTTTTACCGTATGGGAATAATCGCATCTTCCCACTCTAAATCTGAGTATCCAGATATTTTAATTGCTGTAAATGATATTAAAAAGGCAATTATTGAAAGCCGATATCAACTTGCGAGACTCGTTAATAAGCAAACCGTAACGCTATATTACAATATTGGTGAATACGTTTCTTATATGTCGCGTAAGGGTCACTGGGGAACTGGTGCTATTAAAACTATCTCAATTTTATTGCGTCAAGAGTTGCCGGGATTAAAAGGTTTTTCTGAAACTTCAATTAAAGATATGCGTATCTTTTTTGAGGAGTGGAAATCTGTTTTTGAAAATCGGCAATCAGTAACCGCCGATTTGGAATCATCCTTATTTCCTATAGGTGAGTTCGTTATAAATCGGCAATTAACAACTGCCGATTTAACCACCGAGCAATTGGAACTGTTTTTTAATGTGCCATTTACCCATCATAGAGAGATTTTGCGTAAAACTTCCACACTTAATGAGGCTCGCAAAGTTATCTACGAGCGTTTTTTGCGTCTTTTCCGTCGTTTTATTCGCAATGCACAATGGCTATCCGGTACTGTACGAGTTGGATAAATTTTTGTATTTGTACTTCAGGAAGTTATCTTTTCCTTAAATTTCAATTTTTTTCATTTTGGGGCTAAAAAGCGAATAAGCCGAGAAACCTATGGTCAAGTACGAAACTTCACAATCAATACATGGAGCATAGCACACTACAACGAAACCGCGCAGTCATTTTCATTCCGTCAGTATGAGTTGGAAGAAGTCATTAATCAGGTTATCTTCTTTCAAGCGGAATTTGCCTAAATTTATATACTCTTAACACAATTTAATACTGCAGTGCAAGAATATGGCACCTGTGGCCGTTAATTTTGCACTTGAGGACTATATTAGTTCTCCCTGAAACTTTAAAATCTACCGCTTTATGTCATTCCTTCTTATACTAATAATTCTCCCGGTTTGGTTGCTTCAAGCACTCAAAGACGGAGGTAAAGAAAAGTAAAATCACTTCACTTTTACCTGATTAGATGTGATTGTTAGCAAAAAAATTGCTAACTTTGAAGTCTAACAAGAACTTCATCTGTAAATGACCCGATAAATAAATCAAAGAGATACGGCGAAAGCCTATAAATTTTTGAGAATACCTTCGTAGTCGTAACAGGCCTTGGTCAGCCTTCAGATACTACTTTGGTATTCTCGCTATATTTGATAATCTCAATATCGCCATGAAAGCGACTGATAGACATAAACTAATTGACCGTATCAAGACCATTGAGGGATTGACTGACGATGAACGTTCGGCACTTCTTGGACTCCTCCGCGAAACCAAAACCTACGGTCTTGTGTGGGAAGACAAGCCTGAAGAAGTTGAGGAACGGTTGCGAGCCGAACTCCCTGTTCTCGTAGAGGATAAAGACCGAGCGATTCTCGGGGGGGGGTAAATGGTTGTAAATCAAATAATTATCCTAATCATATACTAATAGAGGGAGACAATCTCGAAGCACTTGCAACCCTCGCATACACTCACGCCGGTAAAATTGACGTAATCTATATAGATCCTCCTTATAACACAGGTAAGGAATTTATATACAATGATAATAGAGTTGACGGTGAAGACGCATATAAACACTCCAAATGGCTTTCGTTTATGTCTAAGCGACTTCGTCTTGCATACCGTTTATTAAAACCAAATGGAGTAATTTTTACATCCATAGATTATCATGAGCAACCATCATTGCAAATTTTATGCAATGAAATCTTCAAGGAATCAAATTTTATTGCTAATAATACGGTTAAAGGAAATCCAAGAGGTCGGCAATCAAGTCAGTATTTTGCACAGGTTGATGATTCACTATTGGTTTACCGTAAAAGTCCTGCAACTGAACTTCAAGGCCTTGCTATTAGCGATGAAACCTCAAAAAAGAGATTCAATAAGATTGATTCTCAAGGACGACCCTTTGAAGAGTGGGAATTACGTAAGCGTGGAGCAGATTCGCGTAGAATTGATTCTCCTAAATTATGGTATCCCATATATTATAATCCAAATTCAGACACCCTTTCTTTAGAAAGAATATCTTCTGAAGATATTGAAATAATACCCAAACTTAGTTCAGGAGAAGATGGGCGTTGGCGTTGGGGGAAAGAAAAATTCCAACGTGAAAAATCGTCGCTGTATGCGCGTTTAACTCGTAGTGGGTATAACGTTTTTGAACGGAAATATGCAGAATCTAAATCCCGTCAACTTGCACCAACTATTTGGGATTTTGCTGAGGTTAATACAGAATTAGGGACTAAAATTCTAAAAGAAGTTTTAGGTTCTGATGTCCCGTTTGATTATCCAAAGCCAATTGGACTAATTACTACTATTTTGAAACTTTTTCCTAATCGAGATGCAACTGTCCTTGATTTCTTCGCCGGCTCAGGCACTACGCTTCACGCTGTTATGCAACTAAATGCCGAAGACGGTGGCAAGCGTCAGTGTATCCTTTGCACCAATAACGAAAACGGTATTTGCGAGAATGTTACTTACGAGCGGAATAAGCGTGTTATCGAGGGGTATACGAAACCGAATGGCGACTATGTGGAAGGTCTGCATAACAATAATCTCCGCTACTATCGCACTGACTTTGTAGGGCGCAGTCGCTCCACAAAGAATATGCGTCGCTTAGTTCAACTCTCTACCGATATGCTCTGCATCAAGGAAAACCTTTATGCAGAGAAGAAGACTTTTGCCGGTCTGCCGACCTTCAAAAACATCTATCGTTACTTTGAGCAGGGCGATAAGAAAATGCTAATTATCTACGACGAGCGATATGTCGATGAAATCGTCACGATGATTGCCTCGATGGAAACTGACTCGAAGATTAAGGTATATGTGTTCTCTCCGAGTGAGGATCCATGGGAGGCAAGTTTCGAGTCGGTCACCGACAAAGTGGACCTATGCGCGTTGCCACAGGCTATCTATAACACTTACAAGCGAATCCTTCCGAAACCGAAGCGAAAACCGCTCGAATCGGAGGCGGAAGATGCTCTTGCGGTATCTGATGAAGAAGAAATCGGTGGACTGTTTGCAGAGGAAGGAGGCGACGAATGAAAACACTGAAATATCAACAGGACGCAATTAGCGAACTTACCGATAAGACAATTAAGTTGCTTAACCTCGGTGGCCCCCGACGTAAGATTGTATTCGAGGCACCAACCGGTGCAGGAAAAACAGTTATGACATGTCAGACGCTTGCCAACATTGTTGATGAGCTTCGCACGCGCGGCGACAGCCGATTTAAGGAGTGCGCTTTTATATGGTTTGCGCCACGTAAACTGCACCTCCAAAGTTATATGAGTCTCAAAGGGGCTTTCGAGGAAACCCGCAAACTTACCCCGGTAATGTTTGATGAACTCGACCAAAGTGAGGGTATTCAGCCGGGCGAAATCCTATTTGTCAACTGGGAGAGCGTCAACAAGGAGAAAAATGTTATTGTGCGCGACAGTGAGAGCAACACATCGCTATATGAAATCACTCGACGCACTCAAGAGGAACTTGGTGTGCCTATTGTCGCAGTAATCGACGAGGAACACATGTTCTGGTCTAACACTGCCGATAAAACAAAGGCGGTGCTTGAGGGTATCAATCCCGCAGTTGAACTGCGTATCTCGGCAACTCCTAAAACGGTTAATCCTGACGAGCGTACAAAAGTCTATCGTCAGGACGTGATTGCCGCAGAGATGATTAAGAAGGAGGTAGTGCTTAACCCTGAAATCGAAGTTACAGCCTCCGAAGAAGAACGCTCACTGAATGAGCGTTTGATAAAAGTTGCTCTTGAAAAGCGCAACCAAATGGCTGAAGCATATAAAGCCGAGGGTGTCAACATCAATCCGCTTCTTCTTATTCAACTCCCAAACGACAAGAAAGAGTCAATGACGGTGGAAGATGAAAAAGTGGCAGATCAGGTTAAAACCTATCTTAAATATATGTGCGACATTACTGTGGAGAACGGTAAACTCGCTGTTTGGCTCTCTAACGAGAAGGAAAATCTCGCAGGGCTTGAACGTCCTGATAACCTCGCTCAGGTGCTCCTATTCAAAGAGGCTATCGCTCTCGGCTGGGACTGTCCGCGAGCCTCTGTACTGCTTATCTTCCGCAATATGAAAAGTGAAGAGTTTTCTATTCAGACAGTTGGACGAATACTCCGTATGCCGGAGCAAAAGCATTACACCCATGATCTTTTGAATTACGGATATGTTTACACCGATATTTCAAAGAATCAAATTCATATTAAACCGGTCGATGCAGATTATCTTAACAATAATTCTCTGTACGCTTATCGTCGCGCTAATCTTTGCAATGTATCCTTAAAATCCGTGTACTCTGAGCGTCCTAACATCGAGCGTAACTATCTCGGTCCCGACTTCCGTAAAGTGCTTTACGACACTGCTACCGATTTTTGGAAACTTGAACAGGGAGCCAGTCTGTTCTCCATAGCCGAACTTGCTGCTATGCGCGAAGATGATGACGAATACCAACCGCTACCCGAAACTGAAGATTTAACCATAAATGAAAATCGTCTACGTGTTCAAAACTCAATCCGTCTCGATGTCAAGACGATTAACATCCCAATTCCCCAGAATGTGCACTTTCAAAATGAAGTGCAAACATTGAAAGTCGAACAAGTTAAGTTTGCGAGAACTGCAGGTGAAATAGACACTATATTTCTCGATTATATCGACGGCAAGGGAGGTCAATTTGAGCGCAAAGGACGTACCGATAAAATAGCAGGCTTTCTCACGGAGTTAATCGCTGACTTCTTCGGCATCTATGAAACCGATGCAAAGAAAGTGGTCCTCAATCACGAGAACCGCCCCAAGTTTGACCGTCTGCTTGAAACGGCACTTGAAAAGTATGCGCGTAAGCGTAAGGCTGCTGCCGCAAAAGCAGCCGCAACGCGAGTATATAAAGAACACGACTGGGAAGTGCCGGAACAGCGCGTTTATGATGCCGAAACCAACCAAGTTGCTCCGGCTGAAAATCATGCGCTCTTGCCGTTCATTCAACTTAACTCCGCTTCTAATCCCGAAAAGGAATTTGTCAAATTCCTTGAAGCCAATTCTCAATATATTGACTGGTGGTATAAGAATGGAGATAGTGGCAAAGCCAACTACGCCATTGAATACCATAAGGGGGAAGAAGGCGAAAAGTCTCTTTTTTATGTTGACTTCGTTATCCGCATGAAGAACGGACACATCTATCTTTTCGACACCAAAAGTGCCGGAAGCGATATTTTTGCTGCCGACAAACATAATGCTCTGCTTGAATACATTAAAATCAACTCCACTACAGAGCAACCACTTTTTGGTGGTGTGATTCTGCAGAAAGGTTCAAACTGGCTTTACTCTCCGCTTTCTATCGAGAACACAACTGACACGTTAAACTGGGATAGTTTCTATCCGCAACAGGCGTAAAATATGAGTAACAAAGGCATAGACCAAAAATTCGTTCACTACGGCATACGCCGCGATGACCTCTCAATGATTGAGGCTATCTGCGCTGTCGAGGGTATAGACTTCGACTGGCTAAGTGAGGAAATCCTGAAAGCCTACCACGCCAAAAAAGTTGATGTGATAGAGATTGATGACACCGCTACTGAAGATATTATCCGCGCGGCAATTCAGAAAATTAAACAATAAATTTCCTCGCCATGCTTATTCAAAGAATCAAAGTCAGCAACTACAAGACTTATCTTGACCTCGACCTCGATTTGACAGTTGACGAGGAACGCCCTATTATTCTTATCGGTGGCTCAAACGGTGGTGGTAAAACCACCTTGTTTGAGGCTATTAGTGGTGCGCTTTACGGTCTCAAAATAGAGAACCGCGACCACTTTATGGAACTTGTCAATCAAGGTGCTGTTGGTCAAGTTAAGCCTGAAATCTCATTGCAGGTCACTTTCAGCGGCAAGGTACTCGGTCAGGAGCAGAAATATATCCTCAAACGCACATACGTTCTTAACCCTGCCGGGAAACCGCTTGAAAGTGTCAGTCTTAACATGAACGGAAATATGTTTGTGTACGGCACGATGACCGCACCCAAAGAGCGCATTAAGAACGAGCAGGAGGTCAACAAGATTATCAAGGCTAATCTTCCACAGGAGTTGAGCCAGTATTTTTTATTTGACGCCATGCAGTCGAGCGAACTTCTCAAAAAGAATGTTTTCGCCCAGACTATCCGCGACAACTTCGAGAATGTTCTAGGGTTCAAGAAATACCTGCAACTCCGCCGTGCCGCTGAGAAATTGCAGCAAGAGTGGGCACAACTTCGACTGCAAGCCGAGCAGGAAGCAGCCGAATATAACGAACTCGTCAGCCAAAAGGATAAACTGACTGCTGACCTTAACGCTTGCATTGCCGAACAAGATACTCTCTACAAGTATCTCACATCGATGGAAACCGAATATCAGAAAGCAAAAGAGGGAGCACAGCAAAGTGCCGCCCTTAATAAACGCATTGCTGATATTTCGGCTAAAGTTGATGATATTGTTCGCCGTGCCGCTTCTTATGCTGAGGACATCAAGGGCTTTATGGAAAACATCGAAATCAATGTTTTCTTGCCTAAAATGGCAGCGAATCTTTCAGTGGAGATAAACAATATTCTCCGAATAAAGGAAGAACTCGCTAATTCAACCACGGGCGCATATCCGTTGGAGACGCTTTGTGATGTAGCGGCAAAGATTATCGACTATCTTAAAGAACTCTCGCTTTGCTCGCCTGAGGTTGACGAGGAAAATGTGGTAAAACATATCGTTGCTATGCAGAACACCACTAATCGACCAGACCCATTCGCCTATCTCGACAATGCAGAGATAGCCGCCCTGAAATCGCTTGTCAATCGTGGAGCGAACAATCAGTTTGTCGCTCTCTATCGTCAGCGTCAAGACCTCGAAGTGCTTCTCGCAACTATTGAGGAACTGCGTACTGAAAAGAATAATCTAGAACAGACACGTGCCGGTGGCAACGAGTTTATCATCTCCAACTACGAAGAAAGTCAGCGTAAACTTGATAAAGCCAAGATTGCCGAGGGACAACTTAAACAGGAAATTCAGAAACTCGACAACCGAATACACCGATACGATGTTCAGATTCAGCAAGAGCCGGATTTGAAATACGACACCCTCGTTAAACTCAAACCGTTCTTCGAGAAAGTTGCCGACAGGCTTTTGAAAAAGAAGAAAGCACAGATTGAAAACGAGATGCAACAGCAACTCAACCGCTTGCTCGTGTCCTATAAAGGACACATCGGCCGAGTGGAGTTAAGCGATAGTATGGAAAACTTCAATATTAAGATTTTCCATACCAAAGGAAACCAAATCTCACTCAATCAACTTAACGCTGCTTCAAAGCAGATTTTCATTCAGGTTCTTCTGAAAGTGCTTCGCAATCTCGGCGACTATAATCCGCCTGTGATGATTGATACCGTGATGGGCGTTCTCGACAATGAGAGCCGCGAAATGCTCTTTGAGGAATACTTCCCTAATCTTGCAGAGCAGACAATCCTGTTATGTACCACGTCTGAGGTACGTCCGGACAGTGATTACAAGAAACTCGAAGCCTTCATATCGAAGACCTATACGCTCAACAGAAACGTGGAAGAACAGAAAACAACCGTCGGCGACGGCTATTTTGGAATCGAATTAAATCAGTAACGCCATGCCACTACAATTTGGAGATATTTACGTCCCTGAAAACTTCAACTCGGAGTTTGCACCGCTCAAAGATAAGATTGAATCGCTTATCAATCTTTCGCGCTCTGCCGGCAATGAACGTCGCTATGCCATTCCCAACAATAAGTTGATGCGTATTTGCTTGCTCGTGGGACTTTCTACACCGGGCAAACGCGATGAAGCCATAGTTGACAGTATGAGACTTCAGCAGGGCAACCGTTTTGTGCCGAGTTTCTTCACGCATCAGGAATTATCACCTTTATACTCGGCACTAATCAAATTACGCTATCACGATTCTTCGCTTGACTTATCGAATAATCGTGTCCTCTCCCGAATCATCGGTGCTGAAATGTATCGCGGACGCGACACATTATTATCTGACAATAATCTCGAAAATTATCTTTTCTCGCAGGGAGGCAGGACTGCTCTTACCAAAGACATTCCGGCTCTCAATCTGCTTATTGGTAATTATGGTGACGCTGAAATGGAAGCCACGCTCGACATCAACAGCCGTGCTATTACCAACGCACAAATTATAATTGCAGGTGCCACTGGCTCCGGCAAGACCAATCTCCTTGCCGTATTGATGCAGCAGATCCGCGCACTTTCTTCCGAAAGCAGTTACCCGGTCAACTTCCTCTTGTTTGACTACAAAGGAGAGTTCAGCGATATTCAGAATAATCACTGGCTCTCAAACTTCGACGTTGACCGCTCTTGCATACTCGACCCCATAGAACGCCCTCTGCCATTCACTCCCTTTAAGGACTTCACTGGTCGCCCAATCAATGAAATAAATCTTTACTCAACCGAGATGGCTTCGGCTCTCGCTTCGCTTGACCGACTTTCGCCAAGTTCAAATATGAGCAACCGATTGAGTGAGGCTATCGTGGAATGTTATAAGCGTACTAATGGTGCGCCTATCACATTCACGGATATGCTCAAAGAGTATCAGTCAAGAATGAAAGACCCCGATAAGGACGATTCTATCTCGTCAATTCTGAAACAACTCGATCGTGCCAATATTTTTGACACGGAAGATAAGGCAGACCTTGTCGGCGATAGTTTCATCGTTAAGATGGACGGTTATCCTAAAGACGGCCCGATTGCAAAAGCAATCGTGTACTTCCTTATGTCGAAACTCAACAACATCTATGAACAACTTGACAAGCAAGCAGTCAACGATGATGTAGTTCAGATTCGCCACTTCTCAATAATCGACGAGGCTCACTATATGTTGAGTTTCGACAACCGTCCCCTTCGCAACCTTATTGCGGTAGGTCGTAATAAGGGATTATCAATTATTCTCGCTACGCAGAACATGGCAGACTTCAAAAACAAGGGCTTCGACTTCTACGCTAACGCCCAGTATCCCTTAATTATGAAGCAGCAGACAATCGACGATAAGGTAATCAAGGACCTGTTCGGCGTAAGTGGCACGGAACTCCAAGAGATCCGTACCGCCATTGCCGGACTGCAAAAGGGTGAACTTATCATCAAAGACCAGATGGCTTTTGCGCTCGGCATGGGTAGCAAGTACAAAAAAATCAACGTAACCCACTTGATATAATATGGCAGTAGATTCTCAGACTTTTCTATATCTATTGTAAAAAATCATTTAGATAATTGACCTCCTAATATTATGAAGTTTTGATGCTTATGGATCGACTTCATGACATACGCATCGGTTTACGCATTTCGGATATAAACTAATTAGAAAATATGAATAGTTTTGACGACTTAGAGACTTATAACGGAAACACCGAACTGATATGTGGGTGGACTTCGATCATTACGAGAACACCGGTGCTCCTTATGTTTTCGATTAACCCGATATGGACAACATTATTGATAACCTTAACGACTTGATCTAATTATGTTTAAGAAACTAACATTATTTTTTCTCACGCTTGCATTTGCATCGGTTACATCTTTTGCAGACGAGCCAAAATATACTGAGATTAAGATTGTCGAAGATTCCGAGAACTCCGACAATATCCTTGACATCGTTACTCTTGATAAGCAACCCGAATTTCCCGGAGGTATAAATGGTTTAATGCAGTTCCTTGGTGAGAACCTAGTCTATCCATCTCATTGTGCTGAGATGGAAATTCAGGGTAAGGTTGTAGTCAAATTTACCGTTTTTAAAGACGGCAAAGTGGGTAATATTGAAGTTGTGCAGTCAGTACACCCGTTATTGGACGCAGAGGCTGCTCGTGTTGTAAGCCTTTTACCTAATTGGAAACCGGGTGAACTCCATGGTCAGCCCGTCAATGTTTGGTATAATCTGCCAGTCAATTTCAAGTTGCAGCATAATGCTGTTCCCGCTCTTTAAGAACGTGATCAAGCGGATTTTAACCAATTCCTCGAACTTGGACAACAAGCCGGGAAAGATGGAAATTTATCTTCTTAAACAGCATGTCTCCAATCAGCAGATGCAATGGGGCGCCTTCTTCGAGTTAGCCGAAGCGTATGCGCTACTCGGACGAAACGCAGATGCTTATGCGTCCGTTTCGGGTTGGGAGGATGGGGTCGAAGTGGTTGGTTGGTGGGGTTATTGGTAGAGGGAGGTGAGGAGGGTTTGGAAGTCGTTTTCGAGGGTGGCGCGGGTTTGCATGCGGTCGTAGAGGATGCCGGTTTCTATATAGTAATCGGTGAGGGAGATCTGACCTAATTCGAGACTTTTGCGCAGGAGTTGGAGGGTCTGCATAAGTACCGGGGAATCGGCATCAAACAGGGCCATTGATGATTGTAATGTTTTTAATCTTTCCAATTCTCCCTGCAGACGTATCGTGGCCTCATATTCAGCATTCTGTAGGGTCAGATTAGAGGCTGCAAGACGCGCTGATGCTGCTTTGCTCTCTTTACCTATCGAGAATAGCGGGAATTCCGCTCCTACAAGTACTCCGTTTGATACGGTGGACCCATCTGTATTACGGCGATACCCGATAGATAAAGAGGGGAGCCAACTCTGTTTCCCTACGGCTACTTCCGCTTGTGCCGCCTTTACAGCGGCCGCAGCACTTAAAATATCCGCGTTGTTGTTTTTCAACGCCTCAATATCAGAGGGGAGAGGATAAGAGACTGCGGAGTATTCGTATGTAAGGGAGTCAAGATTAATCGCTTTACCCGAATTAAGGAGTTGAATGCTCTGCATGAGGTTACTACACAGCAGAGTATTCTCCGCTAATTCGCGTCGCAGGTCGGAATTAGCCAATTTAATCTTATTTACTTCGAGCAGGTTTACCTCTTCGAGACGATATTTAAGTTCATAACTACTGAGCAGAGAGTCACCGATAGAGATGCGTTTCTGAAGAATCTCCCTACATTTGCGGGCATATATCAGTTCGAGGCATTTGGAACGGGCATCGGCCTTAAGTTGGCGGATTTTGAGATCCATATCTTTTTGCAAGGCATTCTGACGCAAAGTGGCTGATTTGCTGCGATTGGCGTAAATGGTAGGGAATTCAAAATCTTGTCGTACTATAAGTTCAGAAGATGACATGCCACTCTCACCGCTCGTAAAGAATGGTGAAAACTCAATGGCGGTAGGGGGTAAACTATTCTCCTTGCGTAGCGAAAGTATTTCAGACTTGTTCTCCAGTTCCTGAGCCTGAAGAGAGATATTATTAGAGGCAATTGCATCGACTACCTCAGACACAGTAATCGAGAATGCAGGTAGCGAAGATGCAACCGAGAGAGAAAATATAATTGATGCGAATTTATTCATTGATTTATATTCAAAAGGCACTTACTTATTTAAGTATTGATGCACAATAAAACTTCATTACTTACTTCGCGTCGTTGCGCTTAAGCCAAAGATAGACTATAGGAATGATAAAGGCATTGAGCAAGAGCGAAGTTATCAGACCCCCCAGTATAACCATCGCCATAGGGCTCTGAATCTCATTGCCCGGAAGGTCACCGCGTGCAGCGAGAGGT
>CAMWNR010000037.1 GCA_947175665.1 uncultured Porphyromonadaceae bacterium | reverse complement strand
ATCCGGGAGAGGGGCAGGATTGGAGCCGGTAAGCCTGACTCATAACTATATCAGTAACCAAATATAGATAAGTGTCTTGACACCGGTATCCGATACAAAATTAATAAATTCCTATCAAATAGCGAAAAAAGACCCCTCAGAAATGTTGATAAAGTTCCCTTAAACCTAAAAATTGATGTGAAATCCAGGTGAAAAAGAGGAAAATCGAATTAAAAACAGGGTGTAAAGTAAAAAAGAGGGTAGATTTTTTGGCAGAAAAGAAATGATTTTATAATTTTGCACTCCGAAGCGTGTATCGCGCGCGTTAATGAGCCGTTGATATGCGTTTTGTCAATATAAAGACCTATAGAAAAATAATATAAAGAAATATAAGAAATGAAAAGAACTTATCAACCCTCTAATCGTCGCAGAGTCAACAAGCATGGCTTCCGCGAGAGAATGGCTACCAAAGATGGTCGCAAGGTATTATCCCGTCGTCGCGCTAAAGGTCGCGCTTCACTGACAGTATCTGATTCTATCGCCGGCAAGTAATCTCCGCTCGATCAGAAGATATTAAAAAAATATACTCCGTGGCTCACTTAAGAGCGACGGAGTTTTTTTAATGGGTTAATATCCGTGTGGCACCGCGTATGTATACTCACCACTGTGTATACTCGCTATGTGTGCCGGTAGGGATGATCGGGAAGGGGGCGGAGTATTTTTAACCGTTAAAATATCCGATCATATCTTCAAAAGTGCCGATGGCGAAGAGCCAATAAAGCAGGATGAAGATCAATACGATTACTCCGAGCCATACCCACAGACGATTTGTCTTGCCTGTGTCCTGGCGTTTCTTGTTTTTACCTTGTGCTGGCATACTTTCTGCTATTTGATCGGGAGTCTGATAACCCTTTTCCTTGTTTGTTTCCATAATATATATTTGTTTTATAATTTATTCGTAATCTTTAGAGGGAGGTAAGCGATATTCAATATATTGTTAACTCCTTATTTTGATATTTTAACGAATATTTAAATATTATGGTTCAATTGAATGAAAATTTTTATCTTACTCCCAAGGTTAATAAGTAATGAAAATTATACGATATTATTAAAGTAATAAGTAGTGAAAGAATATCCGGTGCGATAAACTTAATCTTTTTTGCTAATTTCCAATTATCAGGGAGTCAGACACAATGTATCCTTCCCTGAAAATGGGGAGAATTTTCAGCCCGGTTCTCTAAAAAGGTAGGGGAGCCTCGCCGGCATCGGGAGAGAGATCGGGGAAGGGATCTGAAGGACCTCCTGCAGAGAAATGGAAATTAGTGTCAGCGGGGGCGTCATCAAATGGGGAGCCGCCTCCTGCTGCTTTCTGCTGCTCTTGGCGGATTTTATCGTTCATTTTCGAGCCGATTGTGCCGCTTTGCAGAGCCTCCTGTACAAGTTGATGCCCCTCTTCCCAGTTTTCGAATCGAGCGAACCTTTTTACAAATCTCAGGTCGACATCACCTACAGCGCCTGAACGGTGTTTAGCCACAATTAATTCCGCTTTACCTCTGATGTCATTACCCTGAGCATCTTCGGTAGCCTTGGTGTAGTATTCAGGGCGATGTATGAAGCATACAATGTCGGCGTCCTGCTCTATGGCACCGGACTCGCGGAGGTCTGAGAGTACGGGGCGCTTGTCTTCGCGTGTTTCGGTGCTACGGTTTAACTGCGACAATGCTATTATAGGTATATTTAATTCTTTGGCCAGACCTTTTAATGACCTTGATATAGTACTTACCTCCTGTTCGCGCGAACCGAGTTTCATGCCGGTCGCATTCATAAGTTGGAGATAGTCGATCATGATCATTTTCACCCCGCGTTCGCGTACGAGTCGGCGGGCCTTTGTACGTAACTCTGTGATAGACAGTCCCGGGGTTTCGTCAAGATACAATGGCGCGCCAAAGACACCGCGCAGAGTATTATTGAGGCGGTCCCACTCCTCGGTAGAGAGTTGGCCGCTCTTGATCTTTTCACCTTCGAGGTCAGCCACATTCGAGATAATACGTTTCATCAACTGCACATTTGCCATCTCCAGGGTGAAGATCGCGATTGGAATATTAAAATCGATAGCCATATTTTTGGCCATAGATAATATAAAGGCGGTCTTACCCATCGCGGGGCGTGCGGCTATGATTATGAGGTCGGAGTTCTGCCAACCCGAAGTCATTTTGTCAAGATCGTGATAACCGGTCTGAAGACCGGAGAGACCGGTCTGAGTATTGGCGGCGATCTGTATCTGCTCGAGGGCGAGATTGATTACAGGGTCGATCTGAGTGACCTCGCGTTTGAGTTGATTTTGTGATATATCGAAGAGTTTACCTTCGGCCATTTGCAGAAGTTGCTCTACATCATTGCTCTCGTCAAAGGCATTGGTCTCGACTTCGGATGCGAAAGTTATGAGTCGGCGAGCCAGATATTTCTGTGCGATAATCTTGGCATGAAACTCGATATTGGCGGCTGAGAATACGCGCGAGGTGAGTTCGGCGAGATGAGGTGCGCCACCAATATCCTTAAGTGTGCCGTTTTTACGCAATTGGTCGGCTACGGTACGCATATCTATAGGTCTCTGGTTTAGACCGAGATTTGCGATCGCTTCGTAAATTTTCTGATTGATAGGGTCATAGAAACTGTCCGGGGTCAGGATGTCACAGACATTCATATAAGCATCCTTCTCAAGCATAAGCGCACCGATAACCACCTCTTCCAGTTCTACATCGCGCGGAGGTAGTTTGCCGGTAGGGTCTGTATGAGGGGCGCGGTTGTCGTTGCGTTTGGTAAAATTGCGCCGGGGCGTATTCTGATCCATATCTTAGTTGTAGATAAATAAACTATAAATATACTTATTTATATAAAAACAGCAGCGGTAAAATTATTGTCAATATCCCCTCAGCCAGGAGGATGATTGAGGCGGTAAGGAGCAGTAGTGATGTCGCCTTAAGAAGGGCGTTTAATGATGCTCCGGTATGGGATATGAGATATTTGTAATTTAGCGCGGCTTTGGGTATTAGCAGCAGTGGCAGAAGCATCCATACGTTACCTCTCGAAGCGGGCGCGCACAGCAGAATTAGTCCCAGTAGCGAGAAGGCCATATAGCATCGCGCCATTGTTTCGCGGCCGAAGTGCACTACAGTAGTTTTTTTACCTACACTCTTGTCATCATCGGCATCGCGGTAATTATTAACGATAAGTACATTTGCTGCTAATAATCCTACTCCGAGGCCTACTGTCAGGGCGATGGGGAGGGTATGAGTCGACAGCGTCTGCAGCCAGGCGGTAAACCCTACCGGTACCAGACCGAAGAAGATTACGACAGCCACGTCGCCGAGACCGTGATGAGAGAGAGGATACGGACCGGCACTATACGCAAGAGCGAAGATTGCTATTATAACTCCGATGCCGATAAGCCATAGTCCACCCCAATAAATCAGTATGCATCCCGGTATTGCCGCCAGCATAAGGGATATATATGTGGCCAGTTTCATGGCACGTGGAGATATGTCGCCCTCGGTCACACCGCGTCTGAATCCCTCGCGTCCCTTTTTATCAAGACCTTTCTTGAAGTCAAAATATTCGTTAGCGAAATTAGAGGCAATCTGCGCTCCTACTGCAAAAAGCAGACAGCATAAAGAGGCAAGCGGGTTAAACCCTCCGGAGAGAATACCGCATGCGATGCCGGCAATAACACCTGCAATGCTAACCGGTAATGTCTGGGGGCGACTGGCGCGTATCCAACTGCTGATAGTCTTATTCTTCACTTGTCGGGGTTTATCTCCGGTTTTTTCTTAATACAGTCTTGGCATAAGCCTCACCGAGATTAATTATATTTTCGTGGTCGGTAAGAGTCTCGATAAGATGGCCGGGCATACTCTCCACACCATATTTCAGACCGAGCAATCCGAGGGCGAGAGCGGCATTGGTATCCGCATCGCCACCCCATGATATAATCTCGTGGAGTGCTTCTTCTGGATCAGTGTGATGCCAGAGCGCCCATAAGGCGGCACTCATGGCTTTGCGTGAATACCAGAAAGATTCATCATCATCAAGTTCGAGTTCGGCAATATCGCCGTCGTGAGCGATTTCAAGAAAAGGGATTGAGGTATCATCAAGCCGGCGTGCAATCCCGATCAACTGGTCAAGCGAGGCGGGGCGATTATGCCAAAGCAGTTCGTGAGCCATAGTAGATATTATGGCCGAGGATGCCTGACAACGGGTAGATGGATGAGTCAAGAGGCAGTTCTGAATAGCCATCTCCTCGTAGCGTTCGGGAAACATACCGATGAGCATGGCGCGACCCAGATGCTCGTTATGAGCCTCGTCAAGACCGCGGTTTTGGTATATCTCTTTGGCAACTTTAAGCGGTTCGGTGGCAAATTCGGGATGCTGTAAGATTAATATTAAATGAGGTCCGCAGTCAAAACCTTCGTTGCTGTGATACCACTTCTGTAATCTGGCGGCATAATCGAGATTGTCGACATCATTGCGGTCTATCACACTTTGAGCCAGCAGGGTGACCATACGGGTGTCAGCGGTATAACTGCCGCGCGGCCATTGCGAACGGTGAGCATCACGAATAATCTGTTTGTACTCGGTAAGCCCCTCAGGATATCGGCGTGCCACTTCCTGACGGGTCATAAATTCAGTCCCTAATCCCAAAGCGTCACCGATGGCATAGCCGATAAGACTTCCGATGATTTTTTTACTTAGCATCTTGTAATAAGTTTGGAGAGGAATCCGTCTTCCTCCGAGAGGAGGGGAGGTGTTCCGGTGAAAGAAAGATAAAAATAAACTGAGCAAGGTCAGTCGGTAACTATCATTCCGTATAATATTTTTGTGTAATATTCAAGAATGAAGTATTAGTGCTATATTGCAAATTTAACATTTTATTTTAACATTTGAAAATTATAAAATAAAAATTGGTATAATATAAGGTAGTAATATATAATTAATATTAGAGGGTTGGTATGCAAATTTTAGGGTATGATAATAAACGATAATGATTCTGGTGTGTCTGTATGGAGTAACTTTTATAGTTGTGGTGTGTTATATGATAGGGTGAGGGGAGTATTACTGAACTTAATTATAAATTAACTACTATAATGAAATTTTTTAGCAAATTATTTTTATCAGTTGCTATCTTGGCAGGTGTTTCGGGATTGAATAACACTGCTGATGCTCAGTCACTTTCTACTCTTGGCAGTGCTTTGAGCGGTGCGCTTGGTAACGCTGTGTCAGGTGTATTTACCACCTCAAACCTGGATGTGAAGGATTTGGTGGGTGAGTGGACCTCTAATGGTTCGGCGGTTAGTTTTCAGAGTGAGAATTTTCTGAAGAAGGCCGGTGGCACTGCAGTAGCGGGAGCGATCGAGAGTCAGATAAATCCCTATTATGAGAAACTCGGTCTTAACAATGCGGTGCTAACAGTGAGCGAAGACGGGTCATTTAAACTTAAAGGGAGCAAATTTACACTCTCTGGCACAATGACCGCAAATGGTGACGGCACTTTTTATTTTAATTTCAAGGCCTTTAATAAAGTATCTCTTGGTAAGGTAAAGACTTATGTCACCAAAACCGGCAACAATATCGATGTGATGTTTGATGCTACCAAACTTAAGACCTTGATATCCGGGATAGCAAAGGTTACGGGTATCAGCATAGCCAAGACCGCCGCAAGCGTACTTGATTCGTATGAAGGTCTTTGCGTAGGATTCAAGATGACCGGAAGCAGTAGCAACAGCGGCAGTTCGGTGTCATCTGCTATAGGCAGCGCATTAGGTAAGATTATCGGTGGTGGCAGCAACAGCAATTCTTCTGCCGGCACTACTACCACTACTGAATCAGCACCCGCTGCAGAGGATTCAAATGCATCTTCCAAAACTACTACAAAATCAGGTTCCTCCGTATCATCACAGGTAAGTGACGCACTTAAAAATATCCTGAAATCTACCGGCAAGTAAATTACTTCATACCTTATAATATTAAAAATCGCTCACATATCGCATTTTAGTGTGATGTGAGCGATTTTTATTGTTTTGAGGTCCGGGGGGGAAACCCGAATAGAAACTTGTAGGTATTAAGATAGGGCGGAGATACGCGCTATGTATTTACCTACGATATCAAACTCAAGGTTAACTTTTGTGCCGGGTTTGATCTGAGAGAAATTGGTATGTTCAAAAGTATATGGGATGATGGCGACACGGAAGGAATCTTTTTCCGAATCGCAGACTGTAAGGCTCACACCATTTACTGTGACCGAACCCTTCTCGACGGTTACGTAACCTTTAGCCGCCAATTCGGGCGTATATGGATATTGGAATTTAAAATAGGTGGAACCATCGGCATCCTCTACGCTTACGCATTCTGCGGTACAGTCTACGTGTCCCTGTACGATATGGCCGTCAAGTCGACCATCGATTTTCATAGAGCGCTCAAGGTTTACGAGATCACCGATCTTTAGGTTGCCGAGGTTAGATCTGTTGAGGGTTTCCTGTATGGCTGTAACGGTATAGCGGTTACCCGGAAGGAGTTCGACCACCGTAAGGCAGACTCCGTTGTGTGCTACGCTCTGGTCGATATGTAACTCATCGGCAAATGAGCATTCCAGAGTGATGTGGAGATTCTCCTTATCTTTACGGAGATCCACTACTTTTGCCGCATCTTCTACAATTCCTGAAAACATATTTTTATCTATATTTTTTATCAATATTTTAAAAGTATCGGTTGAATATACCTTGTAATATTCAAATAGGGGAGAATTGTCAATAACTCTACGTGACAAATATACTAAATATACCTGACAGCATAAAATCTCCGGGGATATATTCACAAAATTATTAATTATATAAGCAAATATTGTGCCAATGATGTTATATCTTTATACGGAAATTCTTATATTTGTAATTTCTATAACCCATAAATGGCTACAATATATATGGCTAAACAACTCAATATTTTGCGCAATGACCCTTGGCTTGAGCCGTATGCTCCCGCTATCGAGGGCAGACATGAAGATGTATTAAGGAAACTTAATCAACTCACTGCCAATACAGATGGCAGTCTCACTGATTTTGCTAATGCTTATAAGTATTATGGTCTGCATCATCTCCCTAATGGCGGCTGGATCTTTAGGGAGTATGCTCCCAATGCTACTGCGATATATCTGATAGGTACTTTTAATGACTGGACTCCCTCAGAAGATTATGCGTTGCAAAATATAGGAGGTGGTGTATGGGAGATTTCTCTTAACCGCGATGCACTCCACGACGGTGATATGTATAAGATGTTTGTGGAGTGGGATGGTGGTAGCGGTGAGCGTATCCCGGCATACGCTACCCGTGTGGTACAGGACGAGGATACAAAGATATTTTCGGCTCAGGTCTATGCTCCCAAGAAGCCATATAAGTTTAAGGTCAAGAATTTCCAGGCAGATGTTGACCCGCTGCTTATTTATGAGTGCCATATAGGTATGGCACAGCAGGAAGAGAAGGTAGGGAGTTATGAAGAATTCCGTAAGAATACTCTGCCACGCATTGCCAAAGATGGGTATAATGCCATACAGATTATGGCTATTCAGGAGCATCCCTATTATGGGTCATTCGGTTATCATGTCAGCAGTTTTTATGCACCGTCTTCAAGATTCGGCACACCCGATGACCTCAAGCGTCTTATAGATGACGCTCACTCTATGGGTATAGCGGTGATTATGGACATCGTGCATTCTCATGCAGTAAAAAATGAGGTGGAGGGTCTTGGCCGACTTGACGGTAGTTATGATCTCTATTTTTACGGTGATCATAGGCGTGAGCACCCGGCTTGGGATTCCTTGCTGTTTGATTATGGTAAGGATAATGTGTTGCATTTCCTGTTATCAAACTGTAAATACTGGCTTGAAGAGTTCCAATTTGACGGTTTCCGTTTTGACGGTGTGACCTCGATGCTCTATTATGACCACGGGTTGGGTAAGGCTTTCGGAGGATATGAAGATTATTATGATGGTAATGAGGATCCTAATGCTCTTACGTATCTTACACTCGCCAACATCTTGATACATGAGGTTAAACCCTCGGCTATTACTATCGCTGAGGAGATGAGCGGTATGCCGGGACTCGCTGTGAAGTTTGCCGATGGCGGCATAGGTTTTGATTACCGTATGGCGATGGGTGTGCCGGACTATTGGATCAAGATGATCAAGGAGAAGAAGGATGAAGATTGGCATCCTACTTCAATATTCTGGGAACTGACCAACCGGCGTGCGGATGAGAAGACCATCAGTTATTGCGAAAGCCACGATCAGGCTCTCGTAGGTGATAAGACGATTATATTCCGTCTTATCGACAAAGAGATGTACTGGCACATGATGGATGGCGATAACAACTTTATGGTCGACAGAGGTATGGCGTTGCATAAGATGATACGTCTCGTCACACTGGCTACTATCAATGGCGGTTATCTCAACTTTATGGGTAATGAATTTGGACATCCGGAGTGGATCGATTTCCCGCGCGAGGGGAACGGATGGAGTTACAAATATGCCCGCCGCCAGTGGGATCTTGTAGATAGAGAAGATCTTAAATATAAGTATCTGAATGCGTTTGACAACGCTATGGTAGAACTGGTGGGTTCATGTTTCGGATTTGAAAAACTCCCGGTAGATAAATTATGGGAAAAAGATGATGACCAGGTGCTTGCCTTCCGTCGCGGTGACCTTATATTTGTATTTAACTGGAGTCCTAACAAATCGTTTGACGGTTACGGATTTCTCGCTCCGGCCGGTGAGTATGAGGTAGTACTCGATTCTGACTCCAAGAAGTATGGCGGTTTTGGTCTGGTAGATGATTCGGTAAATCATTTCACTCTCCCGGATCCCTTATATACTCCCGCGGGCAAGGGATGGTTGAAGATGTATCTCCCTGCCCGTACGGCTCAGGTGTTGAGACTTAAGCGCCCCAAACCGGTGGCTCGTAAAAAATCAGTCGCGACAAGTACAAAACCGGCAAAGGATACCTCAGCCTCAAAAGAGACCAAAAAAGGTAAGTAAAATCGTTAACAGGAAATATATTTTGTCGATCAGATGAAAAAAATAATTGTGGCTATAGACGGCTACTCATCTTCGGGTAAAAGTACTATGGCTAAGGACTTGGCTAAGAGAATAGGTTATTTATATGTAGACAGCGGTGCGATGTACAGAGCGGTTACGCTCTATGCATTGCGGCATGGTCTGGCTGATGCCGAAAGGGGAGTGGATGTAGATAATCTGCTCCGTGTACTCCCTGATATAGAAATATCCTTCATGCTGGCCCCCGATGGGAGTCAGCACACTCTGCTCAATGGTGAGGATGTGGAGAAGGAGATACGGCTTATGGAAGTTTCCGATATGGTGAGTCCGATATCCGTAATACCCGAAGTGCGTCATCGTCTTACCGCGCTGCAACAAAGTTATGGGGTAAATAAGGGTATTGTCATGGACGGCCGTGATATAGGTACCACAGTTTTTCCGGATGCGGAGATGAAGGTCTTTGTCGAAGCGTCGCCTGAGATAAGGGCTCGCCGCAGGGTAGATGAGTTGCTGGCCAAGGGTGAGAATGTGGCATACGAAGATGTATATCGCAACGTATGTGAGAGAGACCGTATCGATACTACCCGTAAAGAATCACCCTTGCGTAAGGCTGATGATGCCAGGGTGCTTAATAATGATACTCTCACACGGGAGGAGCAGATGCAGTGGATGCTTGATCTGTTTAATACCATAGTCTCTGATGAAACCGCGGATTGAGATTGATAGTGATTCGGGTTTCTGTTTCGGTGTGGTGACTGCGATACGGAAGGCTGAAGAGGCTCTCGAAAATACTGAAACTCTTTATGTCTTGGGCGATATTGTGCATAATGCCGCCGAGGTAGAGCGATTACGCCTTAAGGGACTGATAACCATAACGCATGCAGATCTTGAGAATCTGCGTGGGGTCAAGGTGTTATTGCGCGCGCATGGTGAGCCACCGTCTACTTACGCTATAGCACAACGTAATAATATTGAAATCATCGATGCTACCTGTCCGGTGGTGTTGCAGTTGCAGCGCCGCATCAAGAGTGCTGATGCCGAAGGTGCCGATTTATCGGAGCCGCCGCTGATACTGATTTATGGCAAGCCCGGTCATGCGGAGGTAAACGGTCTTGTGGGTCAGACTTCCGGTCGCGCCAAAGTGGTGCGTGATATAGAAGATCTCGACGGCGTGGATATGCGCCGTAATATCCGACTATATTCACAGACTACTAAATCATTGACCGGTTTTCATGAAATGATAGGGGAGATTAAGAGACGCAAGGCTCTCTTGCCGGAAAATGAACGGGGTGATTTCGAATGGTTTGATACTATATGCCGTCAGGTGGCAAATCGCATGGATAAGATCAGGGAGTTTGCTTCGGCTCATGATATGGTTATTTTTGTGAGCGGTGCGAAGAGTAGCAACGGCAAGGTGCTATATTCGGAATGCAAGAGTGTCAATAACCGCACTTATCTTATTTCGGATCCTACAGAGTTGAAACGTGAATGGTTTGAGGGTGTGGAGTCGATAGGGATATGCGGAGCCACGTCTACTCCGCGATGGCTAATGGCCAATGTGGCAGATGCTATCGCAAAAATGCAATAACATTACTCTTAATCTTTAAAACCGGCATTGCTTAATGATTAATGAAACGGATACAGAGCGCGATGAGCGATTTATGATGTGCGCTCTCGCTGAGGCCGAGGCGGCTGCTGAGGAGGGGGAGGTACCTGTAGGTGCGGTAATAGTATGCAATGGCAGAATAATAGCGCGTGCGCATAATCTCACGGAGAGACTTAAGGATGTTACGGCTCATGCTGAGATGCAGGCAATTACTGCAGCGGCAGATTATCTCAATGGCAAGTATCTGCCTGATTGTACACTCTATGTGACTCTGGAGCCGTGTCCGATGTGTGCCGCCGCTCTTAAGTGGTCACAGATAGGGCGGGTGGTGTATGGCGCTTCTGACCCTAAGCGCGGTTATCGGAATGCATATAGAAATCCCGATGAGGCGTTGCATCCTAAAACTGAGGTTACATCGGGTGTATTGGCCGATGAGGCATTAAGCCTGATGCAGGGTTTCTTCCGCAAACGCCGCTGAGGTGATTGTGATGGAGGAGAAAAATAGACCAACAAACCTGCCCGAAAGAGCGCATGAAAGTATATAAAAGAGTAAAAACGGCAAATTTTGCCCGCTGATACATACAAAAAATTGGTAATATTTCCTCAATTGTGGGCGATATTACCAATTTTTTAGGTTTATAGGGGATATTAAGTTAACTTTGCAACTGATTTTGACTTAACCATAATAATTGATACATAATAATACTAACATCATAAGTATGAAATTAATTAATCAGATGCTTCTCTTGACGGTAGCCGGATTAGGATTAATCGCATGTAGCGATGATAATCCGTGGCGCGGAGTTGAAGGAGAAGGTGGCATACGCTTGAAGTTGCAGGCTTCAGGAGATGTCAAGGACGCTATCCCGTTGTTGCGTTCAGGCGCACCCGATTTTGAGGTGCCGGAGGTTGAGGATTTCTCTGTGTCGCTTGAGAATATCGCGACCGGTGAGGTTAAGACCTGGGATTCTCTTACTTCTTTTAATTCTCAGTCATCTTTTGCAACAGGTAGTTATACCCTTACTGCCTTTTATGGCAGTATTGAGGATGAGGGTTTTGAGAAGCCCTGTTTCCAAGGTAGTACCGAGGTGACGGTTCTCGAATCCCGTCAGGCCGATGTGGAAGTACTTGCTACGCTTGCCAATGCTATGGTGAGTGTGGAGTATACCGATAAGTTCAAAAATTATTTCAAATCATGGACCCCTACAGTTCACTCTGAGGGTCATGCTTATATAGCATTCCCGCAAGATGAAACACGCCCGGCATTTATCGCTCCGGGTGAGGTAAGCCTTAGCATTGAGGTTACTAATCCGAGTGGCAAGAGTGTGACTCTTCAGCCGGCTGCATTCCCTGCCGAGGCCCGACATCATTATCATGTCACTTTTGACGTTAATCAGGGTGCGACAGGTGATCAGCAACTACAGATAGTCTTTGATGATTCTGTCGAGACTGAAGATGTGATGATCGATCTGACCGATGAGTTGTTTTCATCTCCCGCACCGGCAGTCAATCCTTTTGGATTTACCGATGGTCAGGTGATTGAAGCCCTTGAGGGTAGCCCGCTTACAGATCCCGTGCGTTTTGACGTAGTGGTAAAGGGGGGACTTACTTCTGCTATTCTTACAGTAGAGAGTGAGAACTTTACCCCGGCATTCGGTAATGAGATTGATCTGGTTAAGGCTACTGCTTCTCAGCAGGCTCAACTTGCTGAGATGGGTATAAAAGTGGTAGGTCTTTATAAAAATCCCGATAAGTTTGCGTATGTGGATCTTTCTAATCTCAGCGCGCATCTCCCTAAGGGTAAGACAAGTGTATCTCTGGTGGCAAAAGATGCCTTCACTCGTGTCAGCACACCTCTTACGGTGCATTTCACTAATGTACCGGTAGTAGTAGATGCCGAAGACGGTACAGCCATATTGGGTAATCGGAACGCTACTATCGAGGTCGCTTATAATGGTGTGGAGCCTCAGAAAAACGTAACTTTCAAGGCTCTGTCTAAAGCAGGTGTGTATAAGGATTGCGAAGTAGTGGAAGTTAAAGAGTCTGCCGCTACCCGCTCCTTTGATGTTAAGAATTACATCTTTACAGTTGCGCTCCCCGACACCGAACATGAAGTTATTCCGGTAAAGGTGTATTTCGGTGGCGAAGAGCGTAAGCAGATTAATGTAAATGTAACTGTGCCGGAATATTCACTTGCGGCTGATGCATTGTCTACTTACGTGCGTCTGCAGGTACTACCGGAGAATCCCTCCGAGATGGCGGCGATAGTTAGCAATTTACGCTTCTATAATGGCAGCACTCAGATCAGTGCCGACAAGATTTCGCGCAATGCCGAAACCGGTATTATCACAATATCGGATCTGACTCCTGCCACATCTTATACCCTTACCCATTCGCTCACAGCGCTGACTACAAAAGCAGGTGCAGGGCAGATAGGATTTACTACCGAGTCTGCTTCGGTTATCCCTAACGGTGATTTCAGTGCTACTGTAAGTGATATAAATATGCCCGGTGTGCAGGTAGGTGGTACTTATACGGGTACTATTTTCGGTAGTCCTGCCTATCATTATTCGGCCGGTATCGTACGTAATATGGCTGAGGGATGGGCTTCTGTTAATGCCATGACCTGTTATGAGGGGGCATCAAACAAGAATACCTGGTTCTGTGTGCCTTCTACATACGAAGAAAACGGCGTTATGGTAGTAAGAAGCGTAGGATATAATCACAACGGTACTACCCCCGGAGTGTCCAAGAAAACCGCTCAATATTATTGTAGCAATACACCCTCTTTTACTGATGCTCAGAAAGCGGCCGGTGAACTTTTCTTAGGTTCATACACCTACGATGGAAGCGAACACCGCAGTGAGGGTGTGGCCTTCAGTTCACGTCCGGCATCTATAAGTTTTGATTATATGTATGCCCCGCTCGCAAATGAAACCGCAGGTGTAGAGGTGGATATTATCGATGCATCCGGTGTAGTGCTTGCTTCGGCAAAAGATAATCTCTCGGCTGCGTCGGCTATGACTACAAAAACGTTATCTTTTCCCGCATATACTTTCGGTTCGAAGGCGGCCTCAATAAAGGTGAAATTTGTGTCATCAACTGCAGCGGTGCCTGCAATTACGATACCTACAGGAAGTGCTCTTAATGAGTATTCGCTCAATGGTATCACAAACGGTTTGCGCAACAATACCTTGGCCGATAATGCATATCATGCATTGGCTACAGGCTCTGTGCTGAAGGTCGATAATGTAAAATTTAACTATTAATCAGGATTCTTACATCATGAAAAAATATATTAATTACAGTCTTGCTGTTCTCGCAATTGCTTCACTGGGTGCGTGCGCTAAAGAAGAACCCTTTGGCGGAGAATCCGTGCAGACCGGCAAGGTGCTTAAAAGTGCGCTGGCTCTGGAGGTTAATAATGCTGAAGATCTCCCGATATTATACAGAACTACAAGAGCCGCAGCCCCGGTGGCTGATGATTTTACAGTAGATTTCTATAAAGAGGGTGAATCAGAGCCCTCGCTATCTTATATCTATCGCGATATGCCGGAGGTAGTGACTCTCCCGACGGGTGCGTTTACTGCCGTGGCTCATTATGGCGAGAATCTTTCGGCTGCGTGGGAGGCTCCTTATTTTAAAGGTGAAACTACCTTTATAGTTGTGGCTGATAAGATTACTGACGACGTAGATCCGATCGTGGCAAAATTCTCTAATGTAAGGGTGTCAATCAATTTTGACAAGGCTCTGCTTAATGCTATGGACTCCGATTCTAAAGTAGAGGTTAAAGTAGGGGAGAGCGGTACGCTCGAGTTTACTGCGGCTGATGCGGAGCGCTCCGGCTATTTCGCATACGTAGAGAATTCCCATACGCTTACCGCCACTTTCAGCGGAAAGGTTGAAGGTTACCAGGTAGTGGAATCAAAGGGGTATGATAATGTGGCTCCGGGTCAGCATTACAGCATTACCTTCCGCCTGCACGATGCCGGTGAGGAGGATCCCGGAGAGATCAATGCCGGTGTGAGTGTGGATGCTTCTGTCGAGATAGTAGATATGAATGTGACTCTCGATCCGGAAGAGGATGAGATACTCACCGATGATCTTCGACCCGTGGAGGGTGATGATAAGGATCCTGAGCCGGTAGATCCTGTAGAGCCGGGTGATAAGCAGGCTCCCAAAGCAGAGTCTCTTGAGCCTGCCGGTGATTTTGCAGAATTTGATAAACTTGATCTCAATGCGGTAAATGAGGCTACAGATCATCTTTATTGTGCATGGAAGGTGGTTTCAGAAGCCGATGGCGGATTTAAGGCATTTACGGTAGATATAATATCCAATACGCTTACACCCGGCGAATTGTCAGGGGTAGGACTTACAGATCATATTGATCTTATTGCTCCGGGTGAATTTGAGGAGGCTCTCGCCGGTCTCGGTTTCCCGGTAAATGTAGGTGGCCTCAATGCGGCGGAATTTGATATTACATCTTTCCTCTCACTGCTCGGTGCTCTGGGTGAGGGTAATCATGAATTTAAACTTACGGTGACTGATGCAAATGGCACATCGGTAATATCAGTTAAACTTCATACTAACTAATGCCTGTAAAAGAGATGAAAAATATATTTAAATTATTCGGAGTCGTTGCGGGGTGTATAATCGGAGGTATGGCTTTGCAGTCTTGTGCCGTTGACGAGCCCTTTGGCAGCGATGGCGAAGGCCAACTTAAGATGAAGTTGGTAATTAATTCGGATGTTACCCGTGCAGAGAATGATCCTGCTGACCTGTCGGCAAATTGTGTGGTATACATTTCCGGTGCCAAGGGTCTGCTGCATAAATATCAAGGTCTCGAAAATCTCCCTGAGTCAATTACGCTCAAGGCCGGTCAGTATGTGGCAGAGGCGTGGACCGGTGACTCTGTGACTGCATCGTTTGATAAGAAATTCTTCAGAGGTTATCAACCGTTTGAGGTCACTAACGGTATTAATCAGGTTGTGGTAAATTGCAAGATTGCCAATGTGGTGGTCTCTATTAATCCTGATAAGGTTGATACCTCGCTTCTTAAAGATTTTAATGTTAAAGTCGAAAACAGCCGTGGGTCGCTCGATTTTACTGAAGATAATTATTCTTATGCCAAAGGGTATTTCATGATGCCCAATAATGATAATGATCTGAAAGTGACTATCAGTGGTGTCAATGCTGAGGGTAAGAGTTTCAGCAAAGAGCAGAAGATAGAGGGTGTGAAGCGTGCGCATGAGTATGTTCTGAATTTTGAATATCATCCCACATTTGAAGAGGAGGGAGGTAGTTTTGTCACTATCGTAGTTGATGACTCGGAGGTATTGGTCGAAGATGAGGTCGAGATTTTCAGTGCTCCTGCTTTAAAGGGTGTTGGCTTCGAACTTGATCGCCAGTTGGTGGGTAATGCCAATATGTTTAATGATCAGATAGTAAAGATCAATGCTTTCGGAGGAATTAAGAACTTTATTGTATCTACACCTGATTATGAGGCTTTCGGTCTCCCTGAGGAAAGTTTTGATTTCAAGCATTGCACTTCCGATATTTTGACTGAAGTTACCGAGGCGGGTCTGATACGTGATGAGTCGTATAATGCCGAGCGTAATCTTGTGCTGAGTTATCTGACACTCTCTTCAAAACTTCTTAACGCTCTTACCGAGCGTGACAGTGAGTATGTGTTGACGCTCAGTGTTACCGATAATTATGGTAAGACCAAGGTGCAGGATGTGCGTATCGCTGTAGGTGCAGGTGCCGTAGTGATCGAGGATCCGGTGACTGTAGAGCCGGTAAATCAGTCTGAAAATTATCTGGCGGTACGTAGCCGCAGCGCTGTGATAAATGGTAGTATTATTGACGCATCGGCCGGTACTCCCGGTATCCGCTATCGCGAATCAGGTACCACCGAATGGACGTTTGTGGCTGCCCCGGCCGCCGCAGCCGATCGTGCGGGCCGTCGTCATCTCACTCCGGCTCAGGCTTTGCGTGCTGCAGGTGTACCCTTCAGCGTAACCCTTACAGGCCTGAAACCCGGTACACGCTATGAGTATCAGGCTGTGTCCGGTGAGTTGAACGGCACTTCTTATTATATAACTACCGAGTCAGAATTCGTTATCCCCAATGCGAGTCTTGAAGAGTGGTCAAATTACTCGGCCAATAGCAAGGTGTTGCTTCCGGGAGCCGGTGGCGAACGTACCTTCTGGGACTCGGGTAACCACGGTTCGGCCACTATGTCGGTGACCCTTACCCAATCTTCTACCGATATGGCTCATTCAGGCAGTGTGTCGGCGCGTCTGCGTTCGCAGTTTGTAGGTCTGGGTGCCCTTGGTAAATTTGCTGCAGGCAACCTCTTTGCCGGTGAATATTATAAGACCAACGGTACTAACGGTGAGATATATTTCGGCCGTGAATATGACAGTTCACACCCCTCAGGACTTAAAGTCTATGTGAATTACCGTCCTAAGACTGCTGATAAAAATGGATCGAAGGGTGGAAAACTCAAGCAGGGTGACCTTGATAAGGGTCAGATATATGTAGCGCTCACTACCGAGAAGATACATATCGATACCCGATATACTGATCCTAATAATGCCAACTTCAGTTTGTGGAATACTGACAGTCCCGCTGTACTTGCATTTGGTGAGAAAATATTTACCGAAGATTATGGCGCTGACGGTCAATTGCAGGAATTGGTAATACCCTTGGATTATAAGTCTATAGCCAAAACCCAAAAGCCGTTATATCTGGTGATCGTATGTACGGCCTCTTATTATGGAGATTATTTTGACGGAGGTGAGGGTTCGTGCATGTATGTAGATGATTTCGAACTGGTATACGAATAATATTTTTACTTACTTATAGTTTAGAGGGCGAATGGATTGTCTTACAATCCTCTTCGCCCTCTATAAATTTTAAACGGGTTGATAATAATATAGATTTTTTAACTAATTTTGTGGTTAAATCAATACTAATCTATGAAATTTCGATTTATTACAAACGTATTGGGAGCGCTGGCAGTGAGTGTGGCTTCTTTTGCCATGCCGGTCGGAGCATTCGCCCAGGAATCGTTTGAGCGAGATATAGAGTCAGTCGTTTTCGTACCCAAAGGGCAGTGGATAACTGGTCTTTCGGTAAATTATTCGCAGACTAATCAGAATACTTATCAATTTTTTATATTGGAAGGGATTTCGGGCGATACTTATTCGTTTAAGATATCCCCCATGCTGATGTTTGCATTTAAGAATGATATGGCCGCCGGTGGCAGATTTACATATTCTCGCTCCCTTACCAAACTTGAGTCGGCTGATATTACTCTGGATGCAGAAACCGGTTATAATATAGAGAATCTCTATAGTCTGTCGCATAATTACTCGGTGTCCGGCCTCTTTCGTAATTATTTTTCTATCGGTCGCTCTAAACGTTTCGGCTTTTTTAATGAGGTGCAACTCACTCTGGGGGGCGGGCAGGCTAAGTTGACTCAGGGTAAGGGGCAGGATCTTACCGGTGCGTACGAGCGTAATTTTAATCTGAATATAGGTATAGTGCCGGGTTTATGCGTTTTCCTCAATGATTATTCGGCTATCGAGGTCAATGTGGGTGTGCTCGGATTTAATTATACGGATACCAAGAGTATTAAAGATCAGATATACGTGTCGCGTAGAAATTCCAAATCTGCTAATTTTAAAATCAACCTGTTTTCCATATCTTTTGGAGCAGCCTTTTATCTCTGATTATGAAGATCAATATGAAGCATATTATTACACTCCTTTTTTGTGTGGCCTCTTGCATCTTCAATATTGCATTGGCCGGAGATATACCGTCAGAAGATGTGCAGAAAGGTGTTAAAAGCATTACCCGTACGGTGACTACTACGCGCACTGAGACTGTTTACCTTCCGGTAGATTCCATACCCGATGAGTTGGCCGATTCTGTCAATGCCGTTGCTCGGGAGGGTGGCAGACTCTTATGGGTACCTGATTCGCTCACCGGCGAAGTAAAGACGCTGCTTAAAGGTCATTCCCGTGTGGTGGATGACCCTCTGAGATTAGACCTCTCTGAAAAAGTGATATTTCGCGGTGATACCATACCTATGGTATTGAAATCTCGCAATTTCGGTCGATATGACAGAGGATTGTATAATTTCCTGTTTATACCGCGTGGTACCTGGCATTTCGGTCTTACTGCATCGTACGGTGAATTTTCAACCTCTGATCTTAGCGTGCTGGATCTGATTAACGATGTGGATATTAATGCACATTCTTTCAGCATCCGGCCGTATCTTGGATATTTTATCCGAAATAATTTGTCGGTAGGTGCGCGTATGGCGTATTCGCGTACTGCTGGAAATATAGATAAGTTCAAGGTCGATATAGATGAGGATATGAATTTTAATCTTCATGATATCCGTTATAGGAGCGAATCATATTCGGCGGCCGTATATTTACAGCAATATATGGGTCTGACCAGAAAAGGTAGATTCGGTATATATAACGAAGTGGAATTATCGTTTGCCGCCGGCAACAGTGATTTTGACCGACCGTTTAACGGAGAATTGCGACGCACTCATTCTGCCAATATGGAGGCGCGACTCACCTTCTCTCCCGGTGTAAGCGTGTTTATAATGGAAAACGTATCGTTTAATCTCTCTTTCGGTGTGTTTGGTTTCTATCTTAGAAATGAAAAGCAGACTGAAAATGATGTTCCGAGCGGTAACAGATTCACTTCGGGTGCCAATTTTAGAATTAATCTGTTTAATCTCGCATTCGGTATAGGTGTGCATATCTGATAATCTGATCAGCGGATACATTATGAAAAAAAGAACTTTTATTTATATACTTGGATTATTGCCGATTTTGTCGGTTATGTTTTCTGGCTGTATTAAGAATGATCTGCCGTATCCAAAAATACCTCAATATATTCTCAAACTTGCCGCACAGGGTGAGATTCAACCGGCTAAACTCGATAGTGTCAACTATAAGGCCACTGTATATCTCGATGAGACGGTCGATATCCGTAATGTGGAGTTTACTGAGTTTGCGGTGACCCCCGGTGCTAAGTGCGACCCTGACCTTCTTGTCGGTAAATACGATTTGTCTACCCCGATAGTGGTTAATCTGTCGTTATATCAGGATTACCCGTGGCTTGTTACTGCCGAGCAGCAGATAGAGCGCTATTTTGAAATAGAGGGTCAGATAGGGGAGACTGCGATAGATGTGATAGGTCATCGCATCCTTGTCAGAGTGCCTGAAACTGCCGATCTCGCGGCCTTGACTCTTGCATCCGTAAAACTGGGTCCGGCCGGTATCACTACTATGGTGCCGGATTTGCAACCCGGATTGATAAATCTATCCAAACCTCTGCGGGTAGCCGTCACAGCATTCGGGCGTACGGAAGATTGGACTATTTATGTAGAGAAGACCGAACTCGTAGTGCAGACTACAAGTGTTGACCCCTGGTCGCAGGTTATCTGGGCGTATGGTAATGGTCCGGCCGATGTGAGAAACTCTTTTCAGTATAAAGAGAAATCTGCCTCCGAATGGATAGATGTGGATATTAATAGTGTCAATCAGACTCAGGGTGCCTTCTCTGTGGCTATCGCCCATCTTTCTCCGCTCACTACCTACGTGGTGCGTGCTGTATCGGGAGAAAATATCGGCAATGAAGTTGAGGTTACAACCCAATCTACCGAGATTCTCCCCGATGGTAGTTTCGATCAGTGGTGGTTGAATGGCCGTATATGGTGTCCGTGGGCTGAAGGGGGCGTACGGTTCTGGGATACCGGCAATACCGGTGCGGCTACGTTAGGGCAGAGCAATGTGGTTCCCTCTGACGATACACCTGACGGTACCGGGCAGAGCGCTCAGTTGGAAACCCGCTTTGTAGGTATCGCCGGTATAGGTAAGTTGGCTGCCGGATCTATTTATACCGGTACATTCTCCAAAGTAGACGGAACTAACGGCATACTCGATTTTGGCCGTGAATGGAATCTTCGCCCTGTTAAACTTCGCGGATATATGAAGTTTCATTCCGAACCGATTAATTATGCCAATGCCGAGTATAAGGATCTTATGAATCGTCCTGATTCATGTCATATTTATATTGCGGTTACCGATTGGAGCGCACCTTATCAGATCCGTACCAACCCTAAAAATAGACAACTCTTTAATCCGAATGCTCCCGAAATTATCGGTTATGGTGAATTGATTCGCGGTAGCGATACTAATGGCTGGGAAGAGTTTGAAATTGAATTGAAATATAGATCTACCTCAAGAGTACCCAAATATCTTCAGATTACCTGCGCGGCCTCTAAGTATGGTGACTATTTTACAGGTGGTACGGGTACATGCCTATGGGTAGACCAACTCTCTTTGCACTATGATTATTAAGTAAGTAATTAAAATTAATGTGCATTCATTTACTGCTTAATTTCTTAATATCGTTTAATTTTCATTACTTACTTAATGAACAGATCTGATTGGAATATAAAAAAAAGGGTGAGATCATTCGGCTATGCTTTTTGTGGCATAGCCGATCTCTTCTCTCAACCTAATGCGTGTATTCATGCCGCTGTGACCTGTATAGTTTTAATATGCGGATGGTGGTGTGATATTTCTGTCACAGAGTGGTGTCTGGTAATATTATGTATCGGTGGGGTTCTTATGGCCGAGGGCTTCAATACCGCTATCGAATATCTGGCCGATAAAATAACTAAAGATCATGACCCTTTGGTAGGTATGGCTAAAGATGTGGCGGCAGGCGCTGTGTTAATTTTAGTTTTTGCCGCTGTCGCAGTTGGGTTACTCATCTTTTTACCTAAGTTTGTAGATAAATTTCAATTGCTGTGTGGTGGAATGTAAGGGTATAGTGCCTTAGGTACTCAGTAAGACTAAATGTCATACCTCAAAATGTTAGCCGCTTCCGTTGCTGACATTTTTTTATATTTTGAGGTCTTAAACAGTTTTTGAAATTTAAATGTTAAAAAAGTATTAATAAAGATTACTTATTGGATTCGCTTAAACATGAGAAAATTTATATATATTCTGGTTATTATTCTTACCGTATCTAGCACATCTGATGCAATTGCTCAGATTGTGGCTCCGGCAGATTATTCTGTGTCCCCTTTGCCAAGAACCGGATTGCAGAAGGGATTCGGCACGGCCAGTGATGTTGCTGCCATTGCTTTACCCGTGGCTACATTAGCCGGAGTATTGATTGCTCAGGATTGGGAGGGTTTGAAAGAAGCGGCTCTTACCGCGGCTGTGGCTACTGCGGCAACCTATGTTTTGAAATTTTCTGTTCGCGAACTTCGCCCGGATCATTCCAATTTTCACTCATTCCCCTCGATGCACTCCACAACCGCCTTTGCTACTGCCTCATTTTTACAGCGACGTTATGGATGGAAATTCGGAGGACCTGCATACGCCATCGCCACTTTTACGGCAGTCGGAAGAGTGGTGGGTAAGAA
>CAMWNR010000036.1 GCA_947175665.1 uncultured Porphyromonadaceae bacterium | reverse complement strand
TATCTCAAAAATCTTTAAGTTTTATTTGCACATTAATTTTCATTACTTACTTATTTTTACAAAAATACAAAAAAAAATCAGACCGCGGATTGTTAACATAACATGAGAGAAAAGAGAGTAATAATAGTAGGAGCCACCTCAGGCTTAGGGAGAGGTCTGGCTGAGAGATATATCGCTGCAGGATGTGCCGTAGGAGTGGCGGGGAGGAATGCAGTCGCTCTAAAAGAATTGACCGCGATAGATCCGGAAAGGGTAAAAAGCGAGGTAATAGATATAACGGCCGAGGATGCCCCTCGCAGATTAAGCGAATTAATAGCCTCAACCGGAGGTATGGATCTGTATATACATTGCTCCGGAATACTAAAAGAGGAGAAAGAACTTGATATTTCGGGTCAGACCGATATTGTGGCAACCAATGTAACCGGATTTGTAAGAATGTTATCAGCCGTATATAGATACTATAGAGATGATAAAGAGAAAAGAAAGCAGAAACCCGCAATCGCAGCCATCTCCTCCATAGCAGGCATACGCGGGTTGGGAGATCTTCCGGCCTACTCGGCATCAAAAGCATTTGACTCAACTTATCTTGAAGCATTGCGTCAAAAAGCCGACAAAGAGGGTGTGAAAGTGACCATCACCGACATAAAGCCGGGTTGGACCCGCACGGCTCTTCTCGACTCAAATAGACGATATATTTTAGAAATGGACTCGGCCGTGGTGGTAAATAAAATCTACAATGCAATAAACAATCGTAAACCTCTATCGGTTATAGGTATTAGATGGAAGATATTAACTGCAATCGAGAGATCTCTGCCACGCGGAATATGGAGAAAATTACATATCCAGTTATGGAGGGATAACCAATAGATTGTGAAGGATACCCAGTCTATATATAAATTTTAAAATAACAAGTAAGAAAATAATTATAAAAACAGAATAATATGAAAAAATCAGTAATTGCAGCCCTGTTTGCTGTAGCGGCGGTAGCCGGAATGACATCTTGCTCAGGATATAAGCAATGCAATAAGGATTGTGCCGACAAAGCGTGTGCAGTACGAGATGACCTCACATATACCGGAGTATTACCTGCCGCAGACTGTGCAGGTATCAGATATACAATAAAACTGGATTATGACGACAATAAAGCAAAAGGAGATTATGATCTGGTAGAGACATATCTTGAAGCCGACTCTGTAGCGGGTAGCAGTAAACGTGTAGACGTGAGTTTCAAATCAGAAGGTGACTTTACTGTCGTGAACAAAGATGGTAAGAAATTTCTGAAACTCGTAAAAGATACCAAAGATTCAAATCCTCAGGCTGTAGACGCACTTAATCTTGAGGTAACGTCAGACAGCACTTTGGTAGTACTTAATGATGTGCTCGAATCACGCGAACCGAGCGAACTCAACTACACCCTTACTCTTGTAAAATAATAATACCAAGAATATAACTCCTAACAGGATGAGTCGACAACTACCGACTCATCCTTTTTTAACATCCCGCATAGCGGGATTTCAGCATAGGCACGTATCAGCAAAAATCGAAGATTTTTGCTGGTGCGTGTACCCGCCTACCCAACCTTGATAAATGTGCCGCGTTAGCGGTACTTCAACGCCACGCAAACACCCCTTAAACTTAAGAAGTACCGCTAACGCGGCACGGCTATGTGTGGTGGGGCTACGCTAATCCCCGCACCACCAGAGGTCTATCCCCCTCGTGTGATACGGGCCTATGCTGAATGCCTGCTCTGCAGGCTTGCTTACGCCCGACTAAACCTGTTACCTGCTCTGCAGGTTTGCTTCGCACGCGCTTACGGAATCACACGGAACTTTTATTTATTGACTCGCCAAACTCACTGCAAGATATTTCACCACTTTAACGGACTTTTGTACTTGACCCGAAATTTATTTGGGGAGTTATGGAAAAAGTATTATATTTGCAGAAATAGAGGGATAAGATTGATATGGGGGCATAATATACATGAATATGAGTGGTATCTCAAAAATAAATATTATAAAGAAGAATGAGACTTACCCGACAAGGGTTGTCTCATTCTTTTCTTTTATCCGAACGTTTAGAGAGGTCTGTCATATAGCGGAAAGCCCCATTATGCGCCACCTTCTCACAAAGACTCTGAAAAAATACATACCACTTTAGAAAACTTAAAATCTAAGATAATGACTACATTGATTAAAGGTGGAGAGGTTTTTACCTCCCAAGGCCTCCAAAATAAAGATATATTACTCGCCGATGGAAAGGTGAAGAAAATTGCCGATTCCATTCCGGAGAGCGAAGCGGAGAGAGTGATAGATGCGACAGGACTTACCGTAATTCCCGGCCTGACCGACCTGCATGTGCATTTTCGCGAACCCGGCTTTGAATACAAAGAGACAATCGAAGGTGGTGCAGACTGCGCACAGGCAGGTGGCTTTACCACAGTATGCACTATGCCAAACCTCAAGCCATGTCCTGACAATCTTGAGAATCTCGAACTGCAATTAAGCAAAATTCGCGGCCAGAAAAAGGTTCAGATTATCCCATACGCCACAATTACACGTCAGCGTCTCGGAGAGGAAACACTGACAGATTACAACGAACTGGCAGATAAGGTGGCAGGATTTTCTGACGATGGCAGCGGAGTGCAATCAGAAGATATAATGCGTGTAGCCATGAAGCGGGTGGCAGAGACCGGCAAACCCCTTGCCGCCCATTGTGAGGTAAACTCACTGCTGCGCGGTGGCTATATCCATGACGGTGATTATGCCCACTTCAACAATCATAAAGGTATCTCCTCTGCCAGCGAATGGAAAGAGATAGAGCGTGATATTATGCTCGCCAAAGAGACGGGAGTGCATCTGCATATATGCCATATATCTACCGCCGAGGGGGTGGATCTGGTCAGAAGGGCCAAGCGCGAAGGTGTTAAGGTAACTTGCGAGACAGCCCCTCACTACTTATGGTTTACCGACGAAGACCTGCGCAATGAGGGGAGATGGAAGATGAATCCTCCGTTGCGCAGCGAACATGACCGCCGAGCATTGCGCCACGGACTGATGGACGGTACAATCGATGCGATCGCTACCGATCATGCTCCGCATACAGATGAAGAAAAAGGGAAAGATTTAGAGCATAGCGCAATGGGAGTAGTGGGATTGGAGACAGCATTTCCCGCCTCATATACCATGATGGTGCTTACGGATAAGATCAACTTCGACCAATTAGTGGCGGCAATGTCTCTCAATCCCCGCAAAATATTAGGTCTCAAAGGGTTTGAGTCAGGAGGTATAGCCGAAGGTGATCCGGCAATGCTGACAGTGGTAGACCTTAACGAGAAGAGAGTTGTAGACTCAACAACCTTTAAAGGAAAAGGAAAATCCACGCCATTTGACGGGCTCGAACTACAAGGATGGCCAAAATTTACAATCGTAGAGTGGGAGGTATAGAAGAGGAAACCGAGGATTGCACAAAAGTGTAAATCGTTTCGTAAAAGCAGGTAAAAAAAGATGGTTGAAAATATAGAATATATATTTAAAGTAATAGAAAACCGCGCCTTGAATGCCAAGACCAGAGTAATGCGGTTGCAAGGAGACGGCACTATCTTCACCGCTCCCGGGCAGTTTATCAATATCAAGGTAGAAGGTAAATTCCTGCGCAGGCCGATCTCGGTTTGCGATTACAGCAATGACACGGTTACGATACTATACGATGTGGTAGGAGATGGTACCGCAGAGATGTCAGAATGGGAATGCGGGCGCGAGGTAAATATACTGGCTCCCTTAGGAAACGGATTTGATATAAATACAGATTCACGGCGCCCGCTCCTTTTAGGTGGCGGCATAGGTATCGCACCATTATATCGTCTGGCCAAAGATCTGATAGCGCAAGGTAAGGAACCCTGTGTGATTTTAGGGTTTAACTCATCGCGGGAGGTCTGCTGGGCCGACCAATTTCGGGCTGCCGGTGCAGAAACATATATCGCCACGGTATCGGGCGAAGAAGGTACCAAAGGTTTTGTAACCGATGTGCCGGCATGCAAAGATCCGGAGAAAGACTACTTCTATGCCTGCGGACCGATGCCGATGTTGCGTGCGCTATGCGAAGGGCTCGAAATACCGGGAGAGATAAGTCTTGAGGCTCGTATGGCCTGCGGATTCGGGGTATGCATGTGTTGCAGCCTTGCTACAAAAGATGGTGCGAAAAGAATATGTAAAGATGGACCTGTCTTTAAAAAAGAGGAACTGATATGGAAATGAACTTACACAAAGATCTGAGAGTTTCGCTCAGTGGCGTAGAGTTGAAAAATCCCGTAATACCGGCATCCGGATGTTTTGGCTATGGGTATGGCATGGCGGAATATTACGATATCAATCTGCTCGGTTCATTTAGTTTTAAAGGTACCACTCGCGAAGCACGTTTTGGCAATCCGCTGCCGCGAGTAGCAGAGACCCCTGCAGGCATGATCAATAGTGTGGGGTTGCAGAATCCCGGTATTGACAATGTAATAGCGTATGAACTTCCTAAAATGCGCGAATGCTATTCCGGTCCCGTAATTGCCAATATATCCGGTTTTTCGATTGATGAGTATGTGGAATGTTGCGCCAAGATAGACCGCGAACCTCAGGTAGAGATAATCGAACTCAATGTGAGTTGCCCGAATGTGCATGGTGGAGGTATGAGTTTCGGTACCGGTTGCGATAGTGTGGCAGAGGTAGTGGGTGAAGTGAAAAAAGTGATTACCAAACCGCTATATGTAAAACTATCACCTAATGTGACAGATATAGCATCAATAGCCGAGGCAGCGGTTAAATCCGGAGCCGATGGCATTTCGCTTATAAATACTCTGTTAGGTATGCGCATAGATATAAAGACCCGTAAACCTGTGATAGCCAATGTGATGGGCGGTTTTTCGGGAGATGCCATATTTCCCGTAGCGGTGCGGATGGTATATCAGGTAGCCAAACGTTGCCCCGGTATTCCGATAATGGGAGGCGGTGGCGTGTCGAGTGCGCGAGGTGTGATAGAGATGATGATGGCCGGGGCGACTGCAGTACAAGTAGGAGCCGCCAATCTGCGCGACCCCTATATATGCAAAAAGATAATCGAGAATCTCCCCGAAGAGATGGAAAAATTGGGAATCTCCTCTCTCAAAGACATAATCGGAATCGTCTGAAGTTTATAGTATGATTGTGGCAAAGCCACTGTTTATAAAATAAAATATATAAAAGCAAACGATTAAAATAAAAAAATATATATAAGCAAAAGATGGAAAGAGATGTGATCATTGCCTGTGACTTCGGATCGGCAGAAGAGGCATACAAGTTTCTGGATAAATTTGAGAACGAAAGCAGAAAACCCTATCTGAAAATCGGCATGGAATTATACTATGCCGCCGGCAATGAGATAGTAAAGGAATTAAAACGCAGAGGTCATAAGATTTTTCTGGATCTTAAACTCCATGATATTCCCAATACTGTCAAGAAAGCAATGAAGGTTCTATCCGCACTTGATGTAGATATGGTGAATGTTCATGCTTCGGGTACTAAGGAGATGATGGCGGCCGGGCTTGAAGGACTTACAAGAGCCGACGGCTCACGTCCGCTTCTAATCGCTGTAACTCAACTCACCTCGACATCGCAGCAAGCCATGAACGAGCAACTCGGTATCTCCGGAGACATAAATGATACTATTGTGCACTATGCCCGCAATGCTCAGGAGGCAGGATTAGACGGAGTAGTCTGTTCGCCGCTAGAAGCAGGTCTGGTAAAATCGGCATGCGGAGCAACATTCAAGGCCATAACACCCGGCATCAGATTTGCTGACTCGGCAACCGATGATCAGGTGCGAATCACTACACCGGCACGAGCACGCGAGATAGGTAGCGATTATATAGTGGTAGGACGCCCGATTACAGCCTCGCAAGATCCCGTAGCCGCATGGCGCCGCTGTGTGGATGAATTTTGCGGATAAAATAGATAATTATAAAAAAATTGAGAATTATAAAGGTAAAAAACATTAAGGTTCTGAATATAAGATGGAAGATACAGCCAAAAAGATTGCAGGTGAGTTGTTAGGGATTAAAGCAGTGTTTCTGAGTCCCGAAAACCCGTTTACATGGGCAAGCGGTATAAAAAGCCCGATATATTGTGACAATCGCTTGATACTCACATCGCCCAAAGCAAGAGACGTAGTAGAAAACACCATAGCCGAATCGGTAAAAAAATATTATCCCGAGGCCGAAGTGCTTATGGGTACATCGACTGCCGGCATCGCGCACGCGGCCATAGCGGCACATATACTCGGTATGCCGATGGGATATGTAAGAGGTAGTGCAAAAGATCACGGCCGTGGCAATCGTATCGAAGGACGTCTTGAAAAGGGCCAGAAGGTCGTAGTAATCGAAGACCTTATCTCAACAGGCGGAAGTTGTATAGATGTAGTCGAAGCACTCCGCGAAGCAGGAGCCGAGGTTTTAGGTGTGGTAAGTATTTTCACTTACGGTATGAAAAAAGGGTTGGAGCGACTCGCCGCCGCGAATGTAGAAAATCACTCCCTATCCAATTTTGATACACTTGTAGAGGTAGCCGCTCAGGAAGGTTATATAAAATCTGCCGATCAGGTGAAACTTAAAAAATTCATGGAGAACCCCTCCGATGAATCCTGGATGTCGCTTTAATAATATCGTTTAAATTTCATTACTTACTTACTCACCTACAATATGAAACATTTGATAGAACCCACCGATCTCACAAAAGAAGAGATAGAAGAGATAGTAGATCTGGGTCTGGATATAATAGCCAATAGAGAAAAGTATTCCGAGGCCTGTAAGGGTAAGAAACTTGCTACTCTATTTTATGAACCCTCCACGCGCACTCGCCTGAGTTTTACATCGGCTATGATGGAACTCGGAGGTAATGTGTTGGGATTTTCAGATGCTCAGAATTCATCGGTAAGCAAAGGTGAGACCTGCGCTGATACCACCAAGGTTATCAACTGCTTTGCAGATATTATCGCCATGCGTCACTTTGAGGAGGGAGCCGCGCTCGTATCGGCACTCAACAGTCGTATCCCGGTTATCAATGCCGGTGACGGAAGTCATGCACACCCCACTCAGACACTTACTGACCTGCTGACAATCAAGCGCGAAATCGGACGATTTGACAATATCACAATAGGATTTTGCGGAGATCTGAAATTCGGTCGTACCGTACACTCCTTGATTAAAGCACTCTCACGTTACTCAGGAGTAAAGATAGTACTGATAGCCCCCGACCAGTTGCGACTCCCCGACTATATGAAAAAGGAAGTCTGCGACCTGACCGGTATGGAATATAAAGAAGTGTCTACGCTCGAAGAGGTTATGCCCGAACTCGATGTGCTATATATGACCCGAGTACAGAAGGAGCGATTCTTTGACGAAGATGAGTTTGACAGAGTAAAGGACTGCTTTATCCTCGACTCCGAAAAACTAAAAACCGCAAAACCCGAAATGCGTATACTGCACCCTCTGCCCCGAGTAAACGAAATAACGGTAGATGTAGATGCAGATCCGAGAGCGGCATATTTCCGTCAGGTAGAAAATGGTAAATTTGTCAGAATGGCTCTTATCCTTAAACTTTTAGAGTGGGCCAAGGATAATGAGAAAACCAATACGCTTATCCCGGCAAATACCGTTCGTAATAAATACCGTTGCCGCAACCCCAGATGTATCAGCAATATGGAGGTAAATGTAGATACATTGTTCAGACCGGCCGCCGATCATCCCGAAGAGATGCGATGTGTATATTGCGAGTCAAAACCGGTAAAATGCTGATAAATCAGAAGAGGGTGTGATATTACAGCGACATAATCATAACACATCCTTTCCAATAAAAAAGAAGATGAAAAGAATCTTTCTCACAGGTGCTACGGGAGTCATGGGTATGAGTACCATGAAGGAGATACTGCGCAGGAGATATAAAGGAGCCGACGTAGTGCTTACTATTCTTGCACGAAACAGCAAGAAAAACCGGAAATTGCTCAGACCCTTTATAAAGATCGGCGTAGAAGTAATATGGGGAGACCTGCTGGATGCAGAAGATATAGCAAGAGGGGTGGAGCAAGCCGACATAGTGCTGCATGTTGGAGGAATGGTCTCACCGGCTGCAGACTGGTATCCGGAAAAAACCTATAGGGTAAATACTACATCTATGGCTCACATCATAGAGGCAGTAAAAAAACGTGAGGCCGAGGGTCATAATGTTAAGGTAGTTTATATCGGGAGTGTATCTCAATATGGTCAGCGGTCATACCCGGTAGGGTGGGGCAGGTGCGGAGATCCGATAAATGTAGCGACCTTTGACAAATACGCACTCTCAAAGTGTGTGGCCGAAAAAATGCTCTCCGAGTCCGGTATAAAAGAGTGGGTGTCGCTCCGCCAGACCGGTATAATCTATCCCGGCATACTCAAGAAAGGTTCAGACCCCATATCATTTCATGTACCTATGGCTTCGGGTATAGAGTGGGTGACCGCAGAAGCGTCCGGACGGTTGCTGGCCGCTATATGTTTCGATACCGTGCCAACGGGATTCTGGAAAAACTACTATAATATAGGAGGCGGAGACTCCTACAGGCTCAGCAATTATGAGTTTGTAAGTAAAACCATGAGTGCTGTAGGGTGTCCGCCACCGGAAAAAGTATTTGACCTCAACTGGTTTGCCACACGCAACTTTCATGGCATGTATTATCTTGATTCAGACTATCCGGAGGAGTTGTTTCACTACCGCGGGGAGATGGATTTTGATACCTATCTCAGCAAACTTAAGAGTCAACTCCCGGTTTACTTCCGGCTCGCCCCGCTTGCACCGGCGGTGATTTTAAAGAGTGTTATGAAGCAAGTGGCTCTTAAAAAGAAACTCGGAACATTATGGTGGGTCGAAAACGATATAACACCTAAGATAGATGCGGCGTGGGGGAGTATGGAAGAATACAACAAGATACCTGAAGACTGGTGCGGATTTCAGTTGCCGCCATTGCAGCAAAAGAGCGCACTGCTCAATCACGGGTATGATGAGACTAAAGAATTCGAGACACTTACTCTCTCAGATCTGAAGCGTGCAGCCGAATATAGAGGAGGGAAGTGTCACGCCGAAGGGAAAGACAGCGATATAATAGAACCCGATAAAGGTATAGAATGGGAGTGTAGCGAAGGACATAGATTTATTCTCACACCGCGTACTGTACTCAAGGGAGGCCACTGGTGCGGTCAATGTCTCGAAGAGATCAACGAAGATCCACATACATTAAAGAGACTCGCCCGTAAAAATCGCTTTCTCGCTCAGGTAGTACATTGAGAAAGAAATCCCGTCTGTAATAGTTCGGCCACTGCAATAATTAATAATCAGTAATCAGGATAAAGATTTGTAGGAATCAAAAAAATGTGCTAACTTTGCATTGGATATTTGATAACCGAAGCAGATTCAATGAAGCAGTCGAAACACATATCCTTATTCTTATTGTCGGTGCAGAGACCGAAGTTAGAGAATGAGAAATTCGAACGACATAGAAGTATGTTGTTCAGCGCATACGAGCGCATGGATATGTGTGGAGTAAAGTGCGCAAATTATTTAGGTGGTTAATAGATAACGGATTGTGACCTGCAGTCATGCACTGCGGGTCACAATTCTTTTTATTTTTTTTGAATATCCTCAATAGAAATGAACGAGTTTCTTAATTCGCAATAATAAATTAAAGTAAGAAACTGCGAGAAATAGATAAGGCAAAAGATTTGAAAATTCAGGTAAAAGAAGTATGAAAATAGGTATTGTAATGGGGTCGATCAGCGACAAAGGCATCATGGATGCTGCTTCGGCCACTCTATCAGAATTTGGCGTGGAAAGCGAAGTTAAAATCCTCTCCGCACATCGCACTCCGGCTGCACTTGAGGCATGGGTGAGTGATCTTCGCGACAGAGGTTTTGCTGCCGTGATTGCCGCTGCAGGAGGTGCGGCACATCTGGCCGGAGTGGTTGCGGCATTCACTACATTGCCCGTAATAGCGGTACCCATAAAAGGTCATTCGCTCGAAGGTCTTGACTCGTTGCTCTCTATGGTGCAGATGCCCTCCGGTATCCCCGTGGCTACCGTAGGTATCGACGGTGCTAAAAATGCGGCACTGCTCGCCCTCTCAATCCTATCGGTTACAGACAAAGATATTGCAGCCCGACTTGCAGACTTCCGCAAGTCGCAGGCCGAAAAAATACTTGCGCTTAACGATTAAATCTTAAGTAAGTAACTTACAAACCGTTAAATTATCAATGACTTCATACAGATTCATATCCCTTTGAGGGTAATATAATAGAAGAGTGAAGTCTAAAAAATATCAGATGGCTACTACTAAAAATCGTATATTTGTTGAGAAAACCTTTCCGTATCGCATAGAGGCGGAGAGTCTGCGTAAAGAACTCAACAACAACCTCGGTCTTGACATAAAGGATCTCAGACTCGTATGTGTGTATGATCTTTTCGGATTCACCCCCGAACTGCTCAAGGATAGTTCGTATAGAGTATTCGGCGAACCCGCTACAGACAAGGTAACCTTTTCGCCGGAGTTTGAACAGGAATATGAAGGGCATCCGTATCTGGCTATGGAGTATCTGCCCGGTCAGTTTGACCAGCGTGCGGCATCGGCCGAAGAGTGTGTGAAACTGCTTGACCCTACGGCCGATGTAGAGATTCGTTCGGCTCGTCTTATGATATTTGATGACGGTGTTACCGAAAAAGATCTTGACAAGATAGCACATTACTGCATCAATGCGGTAGAGTCACGCAAAAAAGATCTCACCAAACTCGCCCCTGTAGAGAAAGCGGAGGCTACCGAAGTGGCTCTCCTCACAGGATTTCGCGACATTACCCCTGAGACCGCTACTGAATTTTGTAAAAGTAAGGGGTTGGCTATGAACGCCGATGACCTTATGGAGGTGGTCAAATACTTTACTACCGAAGGTCGCGACCCCAACGAGACCGAATTACGGATACTCGACACTTACTGGAGCGACCATTGTCGTCACACCACGTTTACTACCAATCTTACAGATATTCAGGTAGAAGATTCAATAGTAGCCGAAGATATTCGCGCGGCCATAGATGAATGGCGCAAGATACGTAAAGATCTCGGACGCGAAAACAAGAGTCTTTGCCTTATGGATCTCGCTACAATCGGTGCACGTTACCTTAAGAAACAAGGCCTGCTCGATGATATGGAGCAGAGCGAAGAGAATAACGCATGCTCGGTATATGTAGATGTAGATGTAGACGGCACACCTGAGAAATGGCTGTTGCAGTTTAAGAATGAAACACACAATCATCCCACCGAAATAGAACCGTTCGGCGGGGCATCTACATGTCTGGGGGGTGCTATCCGCGACCCGTTGAGCGGACGCAGTTATGTGTATCAGGCTATGCGTGTTACCGGTGCCGGCGATATATGGCAGAAGGTAGAAGATACTATGGCCGGCAAATTGCCGCAACGTGTCATTTCACTCCGTGCGGCGGCGGGATACAGTTCATACGGTAATCAGATAGGACTTGCCACAACTCATGTGCGTGAGATTTATCACCCCGGATATGTAGCCAAGCGTCTCGAAGTAGGTGCGGTAGTAGGAGCCGTTAAGGCCGAGAATGTAAGACGTGAGCGTCCAGTGCCCGGAGATATTATCTTAATGTTCGGAGGTCGCACCGGCCGTGATGGTATAGGTGGCGCTACCGGTTCAAGCAAGGAGCATACCGAGGCATCGCTCGAAGAGTGCGGATCGGAGGTGCAGAAGGGTAACGCCCCTGAAGAGCGTAAGATCGCAAGATTGTTCCGTCGCCCGGAAGTGACAAGACTGATTAAGAAATCAAACGACTTCGGAGCCGGAGGCGTAAGTGTGGCGATAGGTGAACTTACCGACGGACTCGACATTTATCTCGACCGCGTGCCTACAAAATATAGCGGATTGAATCCCACCGAAATAGCAATCTCCGAATCGCAAGAGCGTATGAGTGTGGTGATTGATCCCAAAGATAGAGAAGAATTTGAGAAATACTGCGCCGAGGAGAACCTTGAGGTTACGCATGTGGCGGATGTCACCGACAGAGCCAGAATGCGCATGTATTATAAAGGTGAGGTAGCCGCTGACTTAAGCCGCGAATTTATAGATTCGGCAGGTGCTCCGCATTATGCCGAGGTGATTGTCGGGGGTGTGGAAGATAAGAATCCATTCACACGTAATCCGGAAGGTAACACTCTCAAGGAGAAAGTCGGAAATGTGATGTCGCAGCCCAATGTAACCTCACAGAAGGGTCTTATCGAGATGTTTGACTCTTCGATAGGAGCATCAACGGTGCTTATGCCGTTTGGCGGTAAGCGTCAGGCTACAGAGACTCAGGTGTCTGTGCAGACACTCCCTGTAGGGAATCACAAAACCAAAACCGCCTCTATGATGAGTTACGGTTTTGATCCGATGCTCTCGTCATGGAGTCCATACCACGGAGCCTCATACGCAGTAGTCGATGCTATTGCAAAAGCGGTAGCGGCCGGTATGGGATATGAGGGTATGCGCTTCTCATATCAGGAGTATTTTGAGAAAATGTCGTCACCCGCAGCCTGGGGCAAACCGTTGGCGGCACTCCTCGGAACATTGCGTATGCAACTTGAATTCGGACTCCCGTCAATAGGTGGTAAAGACTCTATGAGCGGCACCTTTGGTGACATAAATGTCCCCCCCACACTGATAGCATTCGGAGTCGGTACCGTATCGACCGATGATGTTATTTCGCCCGAATTCAAGAAGGCCGGTGACTACCTGTATCTTGTAAAGCATAATCCCCGCACTGATCATTATCCGGATACAGAGCAACTGAAGGCCAATTTCAAGGTGGTCAACAAGGCTATAAAAGAGAAGAAAATTGTAGCGGCATACGCCTTGGGAGCAGGTGGACTGACAGAGGCACTCGCCAAAATGAGTTTCGGCAATGCCATAGGTGCGCAAGTGGTGACAGAAGAGAAAGATCTCTTTGACCTCTCATACGGATCCATCCTCGTAGAGAGTGTTGCACCTATTGAGGCCGAAGGGTTTATCGAAATCGGTAAGACCATCGCTGATCCGGTGCTGGATATAAACGGTGAGAAAATGGATATTTATGAAATAGAAAAGATAAATCAGAATAAATTTGCAGAAATTTATCCTGATCGTTCCGGAGTTACCGGTTCGGCACCTAATGCGTCGGGCAAAAGATATACCGGTAAATATGCCGGAGTGCCTGTAGAGCATCCTGTAGTTTTCCTTCCGGTATTCCCCGGCACCAACTGCGACTATGATATGATCAAGGCGTTTGAAAGAGAGGGCGGCCGCACCGGCAGTATGGTATTCCGAAATCTCTCCGCTGAGGATATAAATGCCTCGGTAGAAGCGATGGTAACCGGTATCGACAACTGTCATGTACTCGCTATAAGCGGAGGATTCTCGGAAGGTGATGAGCCCGATGGCAGCGGCAAATTCATAGCCTCCGTACTGATGAATGATAAGATAAAAGCCGCTATCGAGCGTCTGCTTGAGCGTGACGGATTGATAATAGGTATCTGCAACGGCTTCCAGGCTCTGGTAAAGAGCGGCCTGCTCCCTTATGGCAAGATAGGAGAACTGAGTGCAGAGTCTCCGACACTTTTCCATAATGACATCAACCGTCATATATCACAGATAGTGCAGACCAGAATCGCATCGCTCGATTCTCCCTGGCTGTCCGGATTTGAGATAGGGGAGATTCACAATATAGCAGCCTCACACGGCGAGGGTAAATTTACTTGTAGCAGAGAATGCGCCGAAAGACTCCTTAATGCCGGTCAGATAGCATTTCAATATGTAGATCCCGACGGCAACGCTACAATGGAATCACCGTATAATCCCAACGGTTCGACATTTGCCATAGAGGGTGTAATAAGCCCTGATGGTAAGATTATCGGTAAGATGGGTCACTCAGAGCGATATGCCGACGGATTGATGAAGAATATCTACGGCGAAAAGAAGCAGAATCTCTTTGCCAATGCCGTACGCTATTTCAGAGGAGAATAAGTGAACCCTATCGAGGAGGACGGGATGTAAACAGGGAAATAAGAAAGTAAAAAATTCAAAAACATAATAAAAAGATGAAACAAGGTGAAATGCTCTACGAGGGCAAAGCAAAACAGGTATTTTCAACCGACGAACCCGACAAAGTTATAATCCACTACAAAGATGCCGCTACAGCATTTAATGGTGAGAAGAAGGCTGATATAGATAATAAAGGTAGACTCAATAATGAGATCTCAACCATTATCTTCAATCGTCTTAAAGAGGCCGGTATACCTACACATCATATCGAAACCCTTAACGATCGTGACCAACTTTGCTACAAAGTAGAGATAGTACCCTTAGAGGTAATCGTGCGCAACGTAATCGCAGGATCTATGGCCAAGCGGCTCGGCATAGAGGAGGGTACACCCGCAAAGCATACTATATTTGAAATCTGCTACAAGGAAGATGCGCTCGGTGACCCCCTTATCAATGACCACCATGCAGTGGCACTCGGTGCGGCTACATACGAAGAACTGGCCGACATTTATGATATGACAGCGCGTATCAACAAGGTACTGCAGGATATGTTTGCCGAGATCGGTATACGTCTTATAGACTTCAAGATAGAATTCGGTAAGAAAGAAGACGGTACTATCGTACTTGCCGATGAGATCAGTCCCGACACTTGCAGACTTTGGGATGCAAAAACCAACGAAAAACTCGATAAAGACAGATTCCGCAGAGATCTCGGTAATGTAATCGAGGCATACGAAGAGATTGACGGTCGCCTGAAAAATCTTAAATAACTGTTGCGTAATGGCAAAATCATACGAAGCATCCGGTGTAAATCTCGAAGCCGGATATGAAGTGGTAAGTCGTATTAAGAAGCATGTGAAATCTACCGAACGCAGAGGTTCGATGGGTAATATCGGTAGTTTCGGAGGGATGTTTGACCTCGGAAGCCTCGGTTATGAGCACCCGATATTGGTAAGCGGAACCGACGGTGTAGGTACAAAACTTAAGATAGCATTCGCAACTGAAATCTACGACACAATAGGTATCGATGCGGTAGCGATGTGTGTAAATGATGTGCTGGCTCAGGGTGCCGAACCGTTGGTATTTCTCGACTATGTGGCAGTCGGCAAGAATCATCCGGAGGTAGTCGAGGCGATAGTAGCCGGAGTAGCCGAAGGGTGCCGTCAGGCAGGTTGCGCACTTGTAGGCGGTGAGACTGCCGAGATGCCCGGTATGTATGATGAAGATGAGTTTGATATAGCCGGTTTCACAGTAGGTGCGGTAGAAAAGTCAAAACTTATAGACTGCTCGAAGGTAAGTACGGGAGATGTGCTTATCGGTATTTCATCTTCAGGCGTACACTCCAACGGATTCAGTCTGGTCCGCAAGATTATGAGCGATAACAACTTCAGTTATTCCGAACACCTCCACGAAACCGGAGAGATGAGTCTCGGCGAGATGCTTCTGACACCTACCAAAATTTATGTCAAGCCGGTATTGGCCGTATTAAAGGAGGTTGATGTGCACGGTCTGGCTCACATCACAGGTGGAGGATTTGATGAGAATATCCCCCGTATACTCAAAGATGGTCAAGGTGTGGAGATAGAAGAAGGTAGTTGGGAAATATTACCCGTATTCTCAATACTTGAGAAATATGGCGATATTCCTCACAGAGAGATGTATAATATCTTCAATATGGGTATCGGAATGGTGCTTGCAGTAGCGCCGGAAGATGTTGAGAAGACTCTTGCCATACTTGCCGCTCATAACGAGAAGGCGCAGGTAATCGGTAAGATTGTAGATGGTAAAGGTGTAGAAATAATTTAAACCGAGCCTCCGGATGATGTGTGATTATGTCCCGGTCGCGGCCGGTGCAACACTACTCGGAAGGTTAATTTTCAGATTACAATGAGAGCATTAATCAGTGTATCAGATAAGCGCGGTATTGTAGAATTTGCGACAGCGCTCAAAAATATGGGTTGGGAGATCATAGCCACCGGCGGGACTATGAAGATACTGAGAGAGGCCGGACTCGATATAATCAATATCTCGGATGTGACCGGATTCCCGGAGATCTGCGACGGACGCGTGAAAACACTTCACCCCAAAGTACACGGAGGGCTTTTAGGCCGTCGGGATATGGAGTCACACCTGGCTCAACTTAAAGAGAACGGTATCGAATTTATCGATATGGTCTGTGTAAATCTATATCCGTTTGAGGCTACCATAGCCAAAGAGAATGTGACTATGGAGGATGCTGTAGAAAATATTGATATAGGTGGTCCCTCTATGCTGCGTTCGGCTGCAAAGAATTTTAAGGATGTGACAGTAGTCTGCGACCCGGATGATTATGAGGTAATACTTGAAGAGATTGCCAACGAAGGTAATACTACCCCCGCCACACGCCTGAAACTATCGGCCAAGGCCTATACTCATACAGCCGAATACGACTCGCATATTGCAACTTATATGCGTAAGCAGGCAGGCCTTGATGAGAAACTCTTCTTGAATTTCGATATTGTGCAGACACTGCGCTATGGTGAGAATCCTCATCAGAAAGCCGCTTTCTACCGTGCGCAGAAGGAGGTGCCGTATTCTGTGGCATTCGCTCGCCAACTTGGTGGCAAGGAGTTGTCTTACAATAATATCCAGGATGCAAATGCCGCATTGAATATTGTAAGGGAATTCAGCGAACCGTTCTGTGTGGGTCTTAAGCACATGAATCCCTGCGGAGCCGCTGTAGGTCGTGATCTCAAAGAAGCATGGAGTCACGCATACGAGGCCGACAAGGTAAGTATTTATGGCGGTATCGTAGCGATGAACAGACCCCTGACCGCAGAAGTGGCCGCAATGATGAAACCTATATTCCTTGAGATTGTAATGGCACCCAAATTTGAGCCGGAGGCGCTTGAGGTATTGGCTTCGAAGAAGAATCTCCGTCTGCTCGAAGTAAATATGGAGGGCGAGTCAGAGATCGCGAAGCAATATGTAGGTGTCAACGGAGGTCTTCTTGTGCAGGATGCTGACCTTCATATCAAACCGATCGAAGAGTCAATGTGCGTAACAGAGCGTAAACCTGATGCTGCTGAATTAAAAGATATGAATTTCGGTTGGAAAATCGTAAAACATGTCAAGAGTAATGCGATTTGTGTGGTGAAAAATGGTATGACTCTCGGAGTCGGTGCCGGTCAGATGAACCGCGTAGGCTCAGCCGAAATCGCTTTGCGTCAGGCACGTGATGCCGGTTATAAGGATGGCCTGGTTCTCGCTTCTGACGGGTTCTTACCCTTTGATGATACAGTAGAACTCGCATCCCGTTTTGGAGTTACCGCCATCGTACAGCCCGGTGGATCTATCCGTGATGAAGATGCAATACGTAAGGCCAACGAGAAAGGCATTACCATGCTCTTTACCGGTATGCGCCATTTTAAACATTAATCACGGTCAAATCCAGAAATGAAGAAGAAAAATCAGAAAATATTGGTGGTAGGTAGCGGTGGTCGCGAACATGCTATCATAAAGGCACTTCATCGTTCGGAGCGCGTAGATAAAATCTACGCTGCTCCGGGCAATGCCGGTATCGCCGATGAGGCCGAATGTATTGCAATAGGAGTCGAGGATGTGAAATCACTCGCAGACTTTGCGGAACAGAACGGGATAGATCTTACGGTTGTCGGTCCCGAAGCAGCACTGGCTGCAGGTATCACCAATGAATTTCAGAAAAGGGGATTGAAGATATTCGGACCCACAGCGGAGGCTGCCCGTATCGAGAGCAGCAAGGAGTTTGCCAAGCAATTGATGGAGAAATATGGCATACCTACCGGTGGTTATGAATCCTTTACAGATTATGCCGAGGCACTCGCATACGTGAAAAACAGACCGCTCCCTGCGGTGATTAAATATGACGGACTCGCAGCCGGCAAGGGTGTAGTGGTGGCTCAAAGTTATGAAGAAGCCGATGCCGCGTTAAAAGATATGCTTCTAGACGGTACCTTTGGTGAAGGTAAGGTTATAATCGAGGAGTTTCTCGACGGTCCGGAATTTTCATTCATGTGTGTAGTGTCGGGAGAGAAAGTGTATCCGCTCGCCATTGCTCAAGATCATAAACGTGCCTACGACGGAGATAAAGGTCCTAACACAGGAGGGATGGGTGCCTACAGTCCGGTGCCGTTTATAACCGAAGAGATACGTCAGCAGGCTCTCGAAAATGTGATGAAAAAGGCAGCCGCCGGTCTCGTGAAAGAGGGGGTGCCATTTACCGGTGTGCTGTATGGTGGCCTTATCCTTACAAAGGATGGCCCGAAAGTTATAGAATTTAATGCACGATTCGGAGATCCCGAAACTGAGGTAGTCTTACCTCGACTGGAAAGCGATATTCTCGATCTTTTTGAGGCCGCGGTAGAAAACGAAGATTGTGAACTGCAATGGAGCGACAAGGCCTGCTTAGGTATAGTACTCGCCTCAGAGGGTTATCCCGGGTCATACCGCAAAGGAGCCGAAATAAAGGGTCTCGAACCCGGTGATAAAACTACCTGCCACATGGGTACCAAGCGAGATGAGGCGGGTAAACTTCTTACCGCCGGAGGTAGAGTACTGATGGTTATCGGAGAGGGTAAGGATCTCAATGAGGCTCGCGCAAATGCGCTTGACAAGATAGCCCGGATAGATTGTGAGTCATTGTTTTATCGCACGGATATAGGTAAGCAGGTACTCGGATAATTCGGTAAAATACAGGTAAAGATTAAAATAGATGGTAATTAGCGGTAAGGAATTAGCAAAAGAGGTAAAAGAGAATATCGCCCGAAAAGTGGCGAGTTATAGGATCGAATATGGTCGCGAACCGAACCTATGCGTAATTCTCGTAGGTGAGGATCCTGCCAGTGCGGGATATGTAAGGAGTAAAGGTAAGCAAGCCGGTGAAGTAGGATTTTCGCATACCGAGATCCATCTGCCTGCTACTATCACCGAGCATGAACTTATAGATAAAGTCAAAGAGTTGAATGCCGATGAGGGTGTAGACGGTATTTTAGTGCAATTGCCATTGCCCAAACATATACGTAAGCATAGGGTGATCGAGTCTATTGATCCGGCCAAGGATGTAGATGGTTTCCACTCTAAAAATGTAGATGCACTCTGGCATAGACTTCCCGGTATACGGGCATGTACCCCTAAAGGGATAATAAAACTGCTCGATAAGGCCGGTGTGGAGATTGCCGGTAAACATGCTGTAGTGATAGGGAGAAGCAATATCGTCGGTTTCCCGGTAGCAAAACTATTGCTTGATCGTAATGCTACAGTAACTATCGCGCATAGTCATACTGAAGATCTTGCATCGATAACCCGTACGGCCGATATACTCGTGGTAGCGATCGGAGTGCCTAAACTCATCACCGGTGATATGGTAAAGGAGGGAGTGGCTGTAATAGATGTAGGTATCACTCATGATCCGGAAACCGGTAAACTTTCGGGCGATGTGGATTTTGATACCGTAGAGCCTAAAGCGAGTGTGATCACACCGGTGCCGGGTGGTGTTGGACCTATGACCATAGCGTGTCTGCTGGAGAATACTCTCGACTGCTATACCCGCAAGATGCAATGGTAATATCTTTTAAATTTCATTGCTTACTTATATAATTAATACTTAAAAGCGGGGCTACGCCCTGCATAAAACACAAAGAATAAAAATTATGATTGAAAGATATGGCAGAGACGTAATGCGTGACGTCTGGACCGAAGAGAATAAATTTCGCGCATATCTCAAGGTCGAACTCCTCGCTGCCGAGGCGTGGCATGAATTAGGTGTCGTACCCGCCGAAGATGTGAAGAAACTTAACGAGAAGGCTACCTTCAATATCGATCGGATTAAGGAAATCGAACTTCAGACCCGCCATGATATCGTAGCCTTTACACGTACTGTCAGCGAATCTCTCGGCGAAGAGAGAAAGTGGGTACATTACGGTCTTACCAGTACAGATGTAGTGGATACCGCCAATGGCTACCTCTTCAAGCAGGCAGATGCAATTATCGAAGATGACCTCGATCGCTTTGCCGCTATGCTTCGCAAGCAGGCATTGAGATACAAGTACACTCCCTGTATCGGGCGTACACACGGCATTCACGCTGATATTACATCGTTCGGTCTCAAATGGGTGTTATGGCACGAAGAGATGCAGCGCAATATCAAGCGATTTAAAGAGGCCGCACGCGGAGTGGAAGTAGGTAAAATAAGCGGTGCCGTAGGTAATTTTGCCAATATCCCGCCGTTTGTACAGGATTATGTATGCGAGCACCTCGGTATCGCATCGTCAAATATCTCCACTCAGGTTATACAGCGTGACCGTCACGCATACTATATGGCTACTATCGCACTTATCGGTGCTTCACTTGAGCAGATGGCTATGGAGATCCGTAATCTTCAGCGTACCGAAGTGCATGAAGTAGAGGAGTCGTTTGGTAAAGGTCAGAAAGGTTCGAGTGCAATGCCTCACAAGCGTAATCCGATCAGCAGCGAGAATATATGCGGTTGCGCACGAGTACTCCGAGGCTATATGGCTACCGCCTACGAAAATGTAGCGCTCTGGCACGAGAGAGACATATCGCACTCCGCCACCGAGCGTATCCTTATGCCCGATGCTACAATTCTGCTCGACTATATGCTCAACCGCATGATGGGTATACTCGAAAATCTCGTGGTATTCGAAGACAGAATGAAGCAGAATATCTACATGACAAACGGGGTCATCTTCGCACAGCGCGTGATGAATGCACTTATTGACAAGGGATTTGTAAGAGAGAAAGCATACGATACGGTGCAACCTATCGCTATGCAGGCAATGGCTGAGGGTAAGGCCTATCAGGATCTTCTCGCGGCTGATCCGGTGATAAAGGAGATGCTTACTCCCGAGGAGTTGGCTGCTTGTTTCACTCTTGAGTATTATATGAAAAATGTAGATTATATCTACGATAGAAACAATATCAAATAAATATAAAATGTCGGAACGTTTAGTAGTAATCGGTTCGCAATGGGGCGATGAGGGTAAAGGTAAGATTACAGACTACTTTGCCTGCAGGGCGGATATGGTGATCAGATATCAGGGTGGTAATAATGCCGGTCATACCGTAGCATTTGACGGTAATAAATACTCCTTGCAGAGCATCCCTTCAGGTGTTTTCAACCCCAAGACTGTCAATGTGATGGGCAATGGTATGGTGGTCAATCCTGAATCGGTGGTGGCGGAGTTGCAGAAACTTCACGACCGGGGTATCAACGATTACCAACTCTATATCTCCGATCGCGCAGCGATGGTTATGCCGTGGCACGCTGATCTTGATGGAGCATACGAGGCTCAGAAAGGTGGTAAACTGATAGGTACCACCAAGAAAGGTATAGGACCCACATATAGCGATAAATATGCCCGCACCGGATTGCGTATGGGCGACCTGCTCGAACCTGAATATTTTGCCGAGCGACTTAAGGCGGCTCTTGAAGTTAAGAATATGGAACTCAAGATGCTCAATCTTCCGGAGTATGATTTTGATACGGTTTATAACCGTTATATGGAACTCGCGAAGATACTCGGTCCGATGATAACCGACACCTCTGCGCTTATAAATGAGGCTATAAAATCAGATAAGAAGATTCTGTTTGAGGGTGCCCAGGGTATGATGTTGTGTTGCGATCATGGCACTTACCCCTTCGTTACATCTTCCAGTCCGTCGTCTGCCGGTGTATGTGTAGGTGCCGGAGTGGCTCCCAAATGGGTGGATAATGTGTTGGGCGTGGCAAAGGCATATTGCACACGTGTAGGTGAGGGACCGTTTCCCACCGAACTCTTTGATGAGCGTGCGCATGAAATCCGCGAACGCGGACATGAGTACGGTACCGTAACAGGTCGTCCGCGCAGAGTGGGTTGGTTTGATGCCGTAGTGGCTCGATATACCGGTATGCTCGCAGGCATCGACAACTGGGCTCTCATGCTGTTTGACGTGCTTTCGGGTCTTGATAAAGTGATGATATGCACCGGATATGAATGCGATGGCGAGATACTGCAGGCACCTCCCGCAACTATCAATAAACTGGCTCGTTGCAAGCCGGTGCTTATCGAAATGGAGGGTTGGAAAGAGGATATCACAGGTGCTAAATCCTTTGACGAACTCCCCGAAGCGGCCAAGAATTATGTGAAGAAGATCGAAGAACTTACAGGTATTCCGGTAGGTATAATATCTGTGGGGCCCGACCGCACACAGACTATAACAGTCTCCGAGAAACTTCAAAAATTTTAATAAGTAAGTAATTAAAATTAATGTGCAAATAAAACTTAAAGATTTTTGAGATAAT
>CAMWNR010000035.1 GCA_947175665.1 uncultured Porphyromonadaceae bacterium | reverse complement strand
TTATCTCAAAAATCTTTAAGTTTTATTTGCACATTAATTTTCATTACTTACTTAACTAATTAATTTCTAAGTGATTAAAGTTTAAGACCGGGATTAAGCCTAAAAACATACAAATTTACTAAATTTTCCGCAAATCTGCAAGAGTGAAACTTTCTTATATTAATGTGTTATAATTTTAAACTATTTTTTGTAATTTTGCGCGAAATTACGGGTGGTATATCTTCACGATGGCCGTTTTGATTGCTGATCACACCCGGATTTGGCGGATTTTTCGCCCACATTTTTGATTACATACGCCGCTTATGAAAAATCTCGTAATTGTCGAATCACCTGCTAAGGCAAAAACCATCGAAAAGTTTCTCGGAAAGGATTTTAAGGTTCTTTCCAGTTACGGTCATATCCGCGATCTAAGCAAGAAAGAGATTAATCCGGCCGAGGGGTCGGAGTTTGCTATCGATTATGAGATATCGCCCGATAAGAAGGACCTTGTTCGCACCCTCAAGAAGGCTGCCAAGGAGGCTGATATGGTCTGGCTCGCTTCGGATGAGGACCGCGAGGGAGAGGCTATAGCCTGGCATCTGTATGAGGTACTCGGCCTGAAACCGGAGAATACACGGCGTATCGTTTTTCATGAGATTACCAAGCCGGCGATTCTTAATGCTATCGCTAACCCGCGTGGCATCGATATCGACCGCGTCAATGCCCAGCAGGCCCGAAGGGTTCTGGATCGTATCGTGGGTTTCGAACTCTCCCCGGTGCTGTGGCGTAAAATCAAGCCTGCTCTCTCGGCCGGCAGAGTGCAGAGTGTGGCTGTAAGACTCATTTGCGAACGTGAGAAGGAGATAAATGCTTTCACTTCTGAACCGTATTACCGCATTACCGCTAAGTTTGTAGCCTCACCCGGCAAGGAGGAGATTAAGGCTGAGGCCTCCCGGCGTATGCCCGACAAGGCTTCGGCTATGGCACTTCTGGAGCAGTGCCGCGAGTGTATGAAGCGTAACGCTTTTAAAGTGGCTGAAGTTAAGGTGCATCCGCTCAGACGCTCTCCCGCTCCCCCGTTTACCACCTCTACTTTGCAACAGGAGGCTTCGCGCAGACTCGGATTCTCGGTAAATCAGACCATGATGCTGGCCCAGAAACTTTATGAAGACGGACGCATCACTTATATGCGTACCGACTCGCTCAACCTCTCTGACCTCGCTCTGGCGGATATTGCCACCGAGGTGAAGAGCAAATATGGCGATAATTATCTTAAAGTCAGAAAGTACCACACCAGCGCCAAGGGCGCCCAGGAGGCTCATGAGGCTATCCGCCCTACCTACATATCTAATGAGACTGTGCCCGGAACCGAACAGGAGAAGCGGCTATATACCCTTATACGCCGGCGCACCCTCGCCTCTCAGATGGCTGATGCCGAACTTGAGAAAACAAATGTAGATATTGTAGCCGAGGGATTGGATGAAGTCTTTCGTGCTGAGGGAGAAGTGGTTAAGTTTGAGGGCTTTATGTCGGCTTATAACACCGATGATTTTCGCCAGTCTGAGGGGTTATTGCCTAATTTAGAAGCAGGTCAGACGGTTGAGGCTCAGACAATATCGGCTACCGAGCGCTTCTCTATGCCCCCGGCCCGCTATACCGAGGCTACTCTGGTTAAGAAGATGGAGGATCTCGGCATCGGACGCCCCTCTACTTACGCTCCTACGATCTCTACCATTCAGCACCGCGATTACATCAAGCGCGGTGAGAAGGAGGGCGAACCGCGCGAGTATGAGATGATGACCCTTAATGCCGCAGGCTCTATCTCGACCGAAACCCTGACCGAAAATACCGGTTCGGAACGTGGCAAACTCGTACCCACCGATGTAGGTATGATTGTCAATGACTTCCTGACCGAGTATTTCCCCGATATTCTCGATTATAATTTCACCGCCCGCGTAGAGGAGAAATTTGATGAAATCGCCGAGGGTAAACTCGGTTGGAAAAATGAGATTCAGGATTTTTACTCCGGTTTTCATCCCGGCATCGAGGCTATCAATGGTCTCAAAATGGAGCATAAGGTGGGTGAGCGCCGTCTGGGTATCGACCCGAAATCCGGTCGCCCCATCTCGGTTAAGATAGGTCGCTTCGGCCCGGTAGTGCAGATCGGTGAGGCTTCGGATGATGAGAAACCTCTATTCGCATCGCTTAATGCCGACCAGAGCATAACTACCATTACTCTCGAGGAGGCTCTTAAACTCTTCGAATTGCCGCGAACACTCGGTGACTTTGAAGATAAGACCGTGGTAGCGGCGATAGGTCGCTTCGGCCCTTACATACGCCATGCCGGCGCATTTGTATCGATTCCTAAGGATCTCAGCCCGGAGAGCATTACTCTCGATGAGGCTATCGCTCTCATCAAGGCCAAACGTGACAAGGATGCGGCCAACCATCTCAAGGATTATCCGGAAATCCCGGGACTGACTTTGCTCAACGGTCGATTCGGCCCTTATCTGGCCTACAAACCCGAGGGTGCCAAGAAGGCCACCAATTACAAGATACCCAAAGGCTCTGACCCTATGGCACTCTCTATCGAGGATATCAAGAAACTGATGGAGACACAGGATGCCGCTCCGGCCAAACCGCGCAGACGCAAACAGTAAAAATGTATCTTTTTACTCTCCCCCATCTGCTATCTTTTACCCTCCGGCATCATGGCTACACCCGTAACCGGAAATATCTCACTAAAACCAAGTAACCACATCATAATAAGATGATTACACAAGATCAACTCAAAGAAATCAACGACCGCTGCCGGGATCTGAAGAGATACCTCGACATCGACAGCAAGAAAATCGAAGTCGAGGAGGAGGAACTTCGTACTCATGTGCCCGACTTCTGGGAACATCGCGAAGCAGCAGAGGCGCAAATGAAAAAGATTAAGGATATCCGCTTCTGGATAGAATCATACGAAGCACTCGAAAAACAGGTCGAAGAACTTCAACTCGCCTTTGATTTCGTAAAAGAGGGACTCGTAACCGAAGAGGAGGTTGATGAGCAATATGCCGCCGTTCTCAAGCAGACCGAAGACCTCGAACTCCGCAATATGCTGCGTCGCGAAGAGGATAAACTTGGAGTTGTACTCAAGATTAACGCAGGTGCCGGTGGTACCGAGGCTCAGGATTGGGCTCAGATGCTTATGCGCCTGTATATGCGCTATGGCGAGCGCCACGGCTATAAAACCACCATCGCCAACCTCCTTGAAGCCGATGACGCAGGTATCAAATCGGTGACTATTAATATCGAGGGTGACTATGCTTACGGATTCCTGAAATCAGAAAATGGCGTACACCGCCTGGTGCGTGTATCTCCTTACAATGCCCAGGGTAAACGTATGACCTCTTTTGCCTCTGTATTTGTCACCCCCCTTGTTGATGACACCATCGAAGTCGTGATACAACCGGCTCTCATCTCATGGGATACCTTCCGTTCGGGCGGTGCAGGTGGTCAGAACGTAAATAAGGTAGAGTCAGGTGTGCGACTCCGCTACCAATATAAAGATCCCTATACCGGCGAGGAAGAGGAGATACTTATCGAAAATACGGAGACCCGCGACCAACCGAAGAATAAGGAAAACGCCATGCGTCACCTCCGCTCCATACTATATGAGAAGGAGTTGAATCACCGACTCGAAGAGCAGGCTAAGATCGAAGCGGGCAAAAAGAAAATCGAATGGGGTAGCCAGATCCGCAGTTATGTATTTGATGACCGCCGCGTAAAAGACCACCGCACCAACTACCAGACCTCTGACGTAAACGGGGTTATGGACGGCAACATCGATGACTTTATCAAAGCCTACCTCATGGAGTTTGCCGGCACCGACTCGCAATCCTGACACCCAATTAAAGCAAATCTCAAGCAGTACCGCTATAAAGATAAAAATATCTAAAGCACTACCGCTTAAAAGATAAAAATATCTAAAGCGGTACCGCTACAAAAAAGATAAATGATAAAAAAGCACCGCAGCGAAACATTCCGCTACGGTGCTTTTTTATAACCGGGATTTCTCAGGCGTCAGCCTTTGTATCTCGTGCAGGCCGCTCGGCGGCCTGATATATCCTCAATAACTCTCCTTCTCATTAGGGAAGTCCCCGGACTTTACATCCTCAATATAGCGGCCTACCGCATCTTCCATCACCCCGGCCAGATCGGCATACCGACGTAAGAAGCGCGGTGAAAATCCGCGGTTTATACCGAGCATATCGTGCATCACAAGCACCTGACCGTCTACTCCCCCTCCGGCTCCGATACCGATAATCGGTATACTTACCTCCTGAGCCACCTTGGCCGCTAAGGTAGCAGGCACCTTCTCTATTACTATCGCAAAGCAACCTATCTCTTCGAGCATCTTGGCATCTTCGATCAGTTTCTGCGCCTCGGCCTCCTCGCGCGCACGCACGCTATAGGTACCAAACTTATTGATACTTTGAGGGGTAAGACCCAGATGTCCCATCACCGGGATGCCGGCACAGAGTATACGCTCTATCGACTCGCGTATCTCGCTGCCACCTTCGATCTTGACCGCTTCGGCATGGCTCTCTTTCATGATTCGGATAGCCGAAGCGAGCGCCTCCTTCGAATTACCTTGATAAGAACCAAACGGGAGATCCACAACCACCAGCGCACGATTCACACCTTTCATGACAGATTTGGCATGATATATCATCTGGTCGAGAGTAATAGGGAGAGTAGTGGTATTGCCGGCCATCACATTTGAGGCCGAATCACCTACGAGTATCACATCGATACCCGCGCCGTCTAAAATCTTGGCAGAGGAGTAATCGTATGCGGTAAGCATGGAAATCTTCTCACCGCGTTGCTTCATTTCAATCAGTCTGCGTGTAGTTACCTTACGCGCATTGTCGGTAGTATTAGTTGACATAATTTGCATTAATCACCCTTGACAGCAATCCGCGACGGATGACTGTCAAGGGTGAGTTAGTTAATTTATTTTACCTGTATTATATTATAGCGGGCATACAAATTTAAATACCCGCATATTTGGATCATAATGTGTTACCAAGAGGTGTAATTATTCATTTACCCATACCTGGAATTGCCATGCGCCTAATTGTGAAGGCAACTGAGCGGGAGCACCGGTAAAGTAGTTTATCATGCTATCGCTGTTCGGGGCAAGGTCGGTAAATGTTATCTGCTGATCCTGAGCCGAGAGATTCACTATTACTGTCACCTTGTCGCCTTGTGCATCCGAGCGTGTAAATGCCAGTACATCGGGAGAGGTAGTGTTATAGGTCTGCATTGTATCGAGTTGACCTGAAGCATTGAGGGCAGAGTGATTATGCTTCAGGGCATTGAGCATCTCGTAAAATGAGGTGAGTTGATTGCTCTCGTAAGAGGGCTGCACGGGATCAATCTCAAAAAATTCAAATGCGTGGTCAAAACCTACTTCCTGACCGGTGTAGAGCATCGGCATACCGGGCAGAGTATAACTGAGCAGTATAAAAGCACCCAATCCTTCGCCATAACGCTCAAACTCGGTACCTTCCCATGAATTGAGGTCATGGTTTGTAACCATATTCATGTGGATAGAGCCTGCCGGGTAATCTTTAGCCTGCTGTTCGAGCAATTCGTAGATATCGATTGCAGCGGCACGCTTGCGATTCTGCTTATGCTCCTGCGCATACTTGTTGACACCTTGAGAGGCGGCAATATCGTTAAAGAGATCCTTCATCGGCCACGCATAATCAGCATTAAACACGGTCATCAACTCCGGCTTGGAGGCCTCGGCGAGCATGAAAATCGGCTTTATGGCATTGAGTTCGGGGATAGTTTTCTCCCAGAATTCAGTATCTACCTCACCGGCTACGTCACAACGGTAACCATCTATGTCGGCCTCGGTAATCCAGAACTTCATCGCATCGGCCATAGCCTCACCGGTAGCGGGATTCTTATAATTGAGTTTATAGGTATCAGTCCAGTCAAAGGGGCCGTACATCTTGCCGTCCTTATCTTTGGCATAATACTCAGGATGCTCAGTGACCCAGGCGTTATCGCAACCGGTATGATTGCATACCTCGTCGAGTATGACCTTCATGCCGTGAGCATGGGCGGTGCGTACAAACTCCTTGAGATCCTCCATAGTACCGAATTCAGGATTTACAGCCTTGTAATCCTGTACTGCATAATATGAACCGAGAGTACCCTTGCGATTCTTCTCACTGATAGGGTGTATCGGCATAAGCCAAACGATATCCACACCGAGATCACGAAGATACGGCAAGCGTTTCTGCAGACCTTTGAGATTGCGCTCGGGAGTACCCTGACGCAGATTTGCCTCGTAAATCACTGCATTCTCAATCCATTCAGGTGTAGTTTTGGCTATCGTAGTCTTAGGTGTAACCTTCTGTGACTTCGGAGCCTTCTTGGCCATCATCCCAGCCGGCATAAGCATAGCCGCAAGGAGTAGCGCAGTTGTAAGTCTAATTTTCATTATATTGAGGGTTATAAATTTTTCCAAGATCAGAGCCAGCAATGCACACTAATCTATTAATCAAAATATATCACAAATATAACGCTTAAAAATTATAAATTGTGATTCATCACCGGTTTTTTTAACGGATTTTTGTTAACTTTGCGAAAAATCCTCAGTTTATGAAATGGAGGATACAACCGTAAAATAATTCCCGTATCGATACATCATGGAATATAATCATAAGGAAATAGAGAGCCGTTGGCAACAGTACTGGCGCGACAACAATACCTATCGCGCGGAAATCAATCCGGATAAGAAGAAATTTTATGTTCTCGACATGTTCCCTTACCCTTCGGGCGCAGGATTGCATGTGGGTCATCCGTTAGGCTACATCGCGAGCGACATCTATTCCCGCTACAAACGTCTGCAAGGATTTAACGTCCTCCACCCGATGGGGTATGACGCATACGGCCTGCCTGCCGAGCAGTATGCCATTCAGACCGGGCAGCATCCGGAGAAAACCACTACCGAAAATATAGCCCGCTATCGCAATCAACTTGATAAGATAGGCTTCTCTTTCGATTGGAATCGGGAAATCCGTACCTGCGACCCGGAGTATTATAAATGGACTCAGTGGGCTTTCATGCAGATGTTTGACCATTATTATGACCTTAAAGCCGACAAGGCTCTTCCTATCTCGGATCTCGTGGCGCACTTTGCCGCAAATGGTACCGAGGGCGTAACCGCTGCCTGCGGCAAGGAGTTGAATTTCTCCGCGGCCGAATGGAACGCCATGACTGAAAAGGAGCAACGCGAAGTGCTGATGAATTACCGCATCGCCTATCAGGGTGAGACTATGGTAAACTGGTGTGAGGCTCTCGGCACAGTTCTGGCCAACGATGAGGTGTCGGAAGGTGTGAGTGTCAGAGGGGGTCACCCTGTAGAGCAAAAGGTTATGAACCAGTGGTGTCTGCGCGTATCGGCATACGCTCCACGTCTGCTTGATGACCTCAACAAACTTGAGTGGAGCGAGTCGCTCAAAGAGACTCAGCGCAACTGGATCGGCCGCAGCGAGGGTGCCGAAATGAAATTCGGCGTAAAGGATTCTGACCTGCAGTTGGAGATTTTCACCACCCGAGCCGACACTATCTTTGGTGTGACCTTTATGGTACTCGCTCCGGAATCTGAATATGTGGCTCAACTCACCACCCCTGAACAGAAAGAGGCCGTAGAGGCGTATCTCAAAGAGGTAAGCCATAAGACCGAACGCGAACGCCAGATAGATAAGCGTGTAAGCGGTGTATTTACCGGCTCTTACGCTATCAATCCCCTTACCGGCAAAGAGATACCCGTATATGTAAGCGACTATGTTCTGGCCGGGTACGGCACCGGGGCTATTATGGCTGTACCCGCTCACGACTCGCGCGACTATGCCTTTGCCCGTCACTTCAATCTCCCGGTAATACCTCTGATTGAGGGTGCAGATGTGTCGGAAGAGAGTTTTGATGCCAAAGAGGGTATAATGATCAATTCCGAGGGTCCGGAACTCAACCTCAATGGTCTGCAGGTTAAAGATGCCATTGCCAAGACCAAGAAGTTTATTGAAGAGAAGGGTCTCGGCAAGGTTAAGGTAAATTACCGTCTGCGCGATGCTATTTTCTCCCGCCAGAGATACTGGGGCGAACCATTCCCGGTTTACTATAAGGATGGTGTGCCATATCTGATGGATACCGAGGCTCTCCCGCTCCTCCTCCCTGAGGTAGACAGTTATCTCCCTACCGCCGACGGTCAACCCCCGTTAGGTCGCGCCAAAGGTTGGCATACACCGGAAGGCTACCCCATCGAACTCTGCACCATGCCCGGATTTGCCGGTTCTTCGGCTTACTATCTCCGATACATGGATCCGCGCAACAACGAGGCGCTCGTGAGCAAAGAGGCCGATGAGTACTGGCAGGATGTAGACCTGTATGTGGGTGGTGCAGAACATGCCACAGGTCACCTTATCTATTCACGATTCTGGAATAAATTTCTCTACGACTTAGGGTTGGTAGTTAAAGACGAACCCTTCCGCAAACTCGTAAATCAGGGTATGATACAGGGACGCAGTAACTTCGTGTACCGTATCAAGGATACCAACACTTTTGTAAGCCACGGCCTTAAAGACAACTACGATGTCACACCGATACGCGTAGATATCAACCTTGTCTCAAACGATATACTCGACACCGACGGTTTCCGTGCATGGCGTCCGGACTTTAAAGATGCAGAGTTTATACTCGAAGACGGGAAATATCACTGCGGATATGCCGTAGAGAAGATGTCTAAATCAATGTTCAATGTGGTTAATCCCGATGATATCGTAGAGCGTTATGGCGCTGATACCTTGAGACTTTACGAAATGTTCCTCGGCCCGCTGGAGCAATCAAAACCGTGGGATACCAACGGTATCGACGGTGTTAACAGATTCCTCAAGAAACTGGTTGGTCTATTCTCCAAGACAGATCCTGAAGATAACACCCCGATGTCAAAGGAGGTTAGAAAAAGTGTACACAAACTGATAAAGAAAGTTACTCAGGATATTGAGAATTTCTCATTCAATACCTCTGTGGCAGCGTTTATGATAGCCCTCAACGAACTAACTGCGCTTAAATCTACTAACCGCGAAGCGATGGAGACAATCACGATACTCCTTGCTCCTTTCGCACCTCATCTTGCCGAAGAATTCTGGCACCAACTCGGTCATGACAGCAGTGTAGCAGATGCCAAATGGCCTGAATGGGATGAGAATGCACTTAAAGAGGATACCGTAAAATACCCTGTAAGTTTTAACGGCAAATCAAGATTTGTAATCGAAGCACCGGCCGATGCCACTCCCAAGCAGGTAGAAGATATGGCGCTCACAAATCCCGCCGCCGCAAAATGGATCGAAGGTAAAACCGTCAAAAAAGTGATAGTAGTACCCGGCAAAATCGTAAACATAGTAGTAGGATAATCCTCCCCCACTCCTAATAACTTATACTTAATAAAATAACTAATACTTAATAAAGTCTGCATCCGCAAAAACCGGATGCAGACTTTTTCATATCACTAATAACTAATACTTAATACTTAACCACTAACACTTAAAACTTAAACCAAATCTTACAATAAATCACACGTTTATACGTTTTTGTATTGAGGAAAAATCCTCCTTACTTTGACACATCATGACCAACGACAAGATAGAATTAGTATTTGCAAGCAATAATCCTCACAAACTCAGCGAGATACGCCGTATCGCCGGTGATCGTTACCATATCCTTTCGCTCGATGAGATAGGATGCCACGACGATATTCCCGAAACAGCCGACACGCTCGAAGGGAATTCTCTGATCAAGGCTCGTTGGATCAAGGAGAAGTACGGATATGACTGCTTTGCCGATGATACGGGCCTGCATGTAGATGCCCTCGGTGGCGCACCGGGCGTGATGTCGGCCAGATATGCCGGTGAGGCTTGTTCGCCTGAAGACAACATGACTCTTCTGCTCCACAATCTTGAGGGGGTCAAAGACCGCAAAGCCCGTTTCCGCACCGTAATAACCTTGATTATGGGTGACGAAGAGGTGCAGTTTAGCGGTGAGGTAGAAGGGAGCATCGCCACCGAGCGCTCAGGCTGTCAAGGATTTGGTTATGACCCCATATTTATTGCCACCGAGACCGGAATGAGATTTGCGGAGATGTCGCCCGATGATAAAAACCGGATTTCACATCGCGGCAGGGCAGTGGCAAAACTATTTGATTATCTGACCTCTAAAGAGGTGTAACTTTTTCGCTCTCTACAAAAAAAGATGATAAACTGTATATCTTACCGCTGACAGCACAGGGTTGATTACAATATATCTTTACCTATCAAAATAATACAGACACTAATTTAACAGATGAGAAATATCATTAGCGCTTTAATGCTCACAATATGGGCACTCTTGACACCGATGCTCGCTCACAGCGCGATCAGCGGTGAGTGGCGAGCCTATCCGGCATTTGACAATTCCGCGATAACCGTTATCGACACTCCCGATAGAGTTTACTTTACCGGATATAGCCATTCCATAGTACCGGAAATAGCCGTAATGTCGGCTCCGGGCTGCTCTCTTTTCTTTCTCGACAAAGATAGCAATGAGATTGCAGATGCTTATACCCGTTACAGCATGGCCTCTCCGGCGGTAAGATATATTGAATATAACCCCTACCGTAAATACCTCTTCGTAGCATACGATGATAATAACATCGACCTACTTTTTGATTCCGGAGAGACTGCCAATATCTCGGCTCTTAAGAATGCCTCTATACCGGGTTCGAAAAACATCAGGTTCGCATCGTTTGACCGCACTAAAAATCTATTGTGGGTAGCCACTGATTTCGGATATATCGCGATTGATGATAAAAACTTCACTGTTAAGGAGTCGCGCAATTACAATCTCCCCGTAGACTGTGTGACCTCGGTAGGCGACAATCTTTTGCTCGCATATAACGGATATGTATACAGTGCCAAGGTAAGCGACCCGCGTATGAGTCTCTCCGAGTTCACGCTTCACTCCACCACTCCCGAGGTTAAGCACATATACCCTCTCGATACCAACCTCTTTATGCTGCACGCCAATGCAGCAAGCAGTGACAACATGCTTCAGGCTTACCTCATCAATCCTGACGGCACACTTACGCTTAAAGATGAGCAGCAGGCGTATTACTCTTTCTCCCTCGCACCTTGTGCCGATGGCGGTTATCGCTCTATGGGTCATAACAACTGCTACAGTTATGTATCTAAAGACGGTAAGAGTGTCACCAAGTCTGGTCTGGGCCGTCCGGCCGATGACCACGGTAAGCGCGCAGCCGGCTCGTGGGATGGCAATGAATTCTTCACCCTTTTACCTCGTCAGGGGTTGCGCAGTTATAAACGCACCGCACCCGGCAGCAAGGAGTTTAACCTTACGCGCGCCGAGGCGCTCCCTAATGCCACACCGGTATGCTTCAGCCGCGCTATGGCCAGCCACCCGCGCTTCGGTGCCTTGGTTTCCAATATCGGCCTTGATGCCTGCTTCAGCCATAACGCCCTGCAGGATGAGATGAATCTCTCGGGATTGAAAAACGGTGAATGGACCCGCTACGGATTTGTGTACACCAATCCCGAACAGGGACGTGTAGGCTACGGACCGCTCGGTCTCGCCATTGACCCGCAGGATGATAAGTATGTATATATGGGTAGCCGCAATTCAGGTATGACCCGCCTGAATCTCGAAGATCCGCAAGATATAATCCACTACTCCTTTGCCAAAGACCCCACGTCTACCCTCCCGGGGTATGTGGAGGCTAATCAGGTACAGGAAGCGTGGAGTTCGATATGTCCTTATTCGGCGCCTTATTTTGATGCAGACGGCAATCTCTGGTCATTCTACTTCAATTATGATCAGCCGGTTTTTGAGATGCAGTATCTTACACCGGCCGACCGCAAGGCAACCACTTCGGCCGCCAATGCGCGCCCCTTCCGCAAACTCAGGGTGTCCACCAAAGGAGCAACACTCTCCCAGCAATCACTTGTAAAACCGCTCAGATCTTCGGTTAACCGCAATTATATCCTCTATTTCGACAGTGACAAGATACTCATGCTCGATCATAAGGGTACTATTGACAATAGTTCTGACGATCAGGTGGTAATACTCAAAGATTTTACTGACCAGGATGGTGGCAGAGCCTCACTCTTCCAACCCGGATTTATTTTTGAAGATGAATCTACCGGTATAGTATGGTTAGGTTCTTCGGCAGGTATCTATTATATCCAGCCGCGCAACATCATGCAGGGGCAGGCTGTGCTGAACCGCGTAAAAGTTGCCCGCAACGACGGCACCTCGCTTGCCGACTATCTCCTGAGCGGTGTGGGCGTAAACGGATTGACCGTAGACAACAGCGGTCGCAAATGGCTCGGCACTATCGGTGCTGGTATTGTAGTCACTTCGTCTGATTGCAAGAATATCATCGCTGAGTTTACCGCTGCAAACTCGGGGCTGCTCTCCGACAACATCTATACGCTACAATATATCCCCTCCACCAATTCGGTAATGATTTCTACCGACCGTGGCCTGTGTGAGTTCTTTATCGGTGGTTCGGCGTCACGCCCCGCTCAGGAAGATGAGGTGCGCGCTTATCCCAATCCGGTTACTCCGGATTATTACGGCTGGGTTACCATCGATGGTCTCCCTGACAATGCTCTGGTCAAAATTGTCGATGCTCAGGGTAATCTGGTCAAAGAATTAGGGAAGGCTGAGGCCGGCTCTATACAGTGGGATGTATACAACATGCACCACCAGCGCGTCAAGACCGGCGTATATTATGTACTCTCTTCCTCCTCTACCGGCGGAGGGGAAAGCAATGTCACCAAGATATTGGTGATGAATTAACCGGGTAAAACCGCAAAAAATCAAACAATTAACAGGTTACTCTTAGACCGTAATACAGATTATACATATAAATATGATGAGATTTTTGAAACCCTCATTTTCTCTTATAATATCAGCACTTGGATGCTCTCTGATTAATGCCGCCGCTCTGGAAGTAACTCCGGGTGAACTGGGTAATCTTCTGACTCAGACTACCCCTGAGACTCAACTTCAACTCTCCGGTAGTGCCGACATACGTGACCTGATTGTGCTTAAGTCACTCCCTGCAGGCGTAAAGGGTCTGGATTTGACCAATCTTAAATTGCAGACTTACGACTCTAAGAAGGCTGTGTATTTAGGTAAAACCCTGATACAGGGCAACCGATTGCCGGCCTATATATTTTTCCGTTCTGCTTTTAGCAATATCCTTCTGCCGGAGGGTATCACCATTATCGAGGACGGTGCTTTTGCCGGTGCTGAGATAGAATCTGTCATCATCCCCGAAGGTGTGACTCAGATCGGTGATTATGCTTTTTATAACGCACCCTATCTCAAATCGGTTTCTCTACCCTCCACACTGACCAAGGTGGGTAAAGGAGCATTTGCCAATTGCCCTAACCTTACAGATATCAATCTGTCATCTACAGAGTTAAAGGAGATACCCGAGAGATGTTTTGCCGGTGATTCAAGGCTTGAATCACTCGATCTATATAACATCGATGCTATCGGCACCGAGGCTTTTTCAGGAACAGCCATCGCTCAACTCATCCTCCCCGAGGTGAATTACTTTGCACCATACGCGCTGGCCGGGATGGATATGCTTGCAGAACTCACCCTTAACAGCAACGCGAAGTTTAATGAGGGTACGCTGATGAATAACCGCAATCTGGTGCAACTTTCAGGTACCCCCGATAATGTACCCCCTCTTTTTGCAGCCAATTGTGTATCTTACTCACCGGCCGAGGCGCTGACACGCGCTACTACAGTAGGTGATTACGCTTTCTCTAACTCGGCTGTAACTGAGTTATATCTCGGTGCGAATCTTACTTCGGTAGGTAAAGGTATTTTCAGCGGAGTGGAAAACCTGACCTCCATCAATGCCACTGCTCTCGGCAGTAATATCCCGGCTGCCGATGATGACGCATTTACAGGTATCGAACCCTCTAAGATACGCCTGAAAGTGGCCGATGGCAAGACACCGGAATGGCAAAATGATCCGGTGTGGGGTCAGTTTGACGTGTATGATGATATGTATTCCGGCATCGAAAACCCCGACTTGGCGCAAGAAGTATCCGGAATCGATATAACTCTCACCGCTGACAGCATTGAGATCACCGCACCTGAAAATATCGATATAGCGGCGCTTTACGATGCAGAAGGTAAATTGATCAATATAATCAATAATGCCGGCAATCAGGCTTCGCTCTCGCTCGCTTCGGCACCCTCCGGTGTGCTAATCCTCTCGGTCAAGGCCGGCAATCACTCTAAAAACATAAAATTAATCCACTGAGATTAAGTATTAAGTATTAGTGATTAGTGATTAGTGATTAGGGGTTAGGGATTAGTGATTAAGTATTAACTGTACCTCATCACTAATAACTAACACCTAATCACTTATAACTAACACTTAATCACTAATACTTAACACCTAATCACTAATCACTAATACTTAACACCTAAAAAAATGGGTAAGAATAAGTTGAAGAAGTTTGCCGAGATGGAACGGATGGAAAATGTAGTGCAGTGTCCGCGCGATATACTCCTCTCCGAGGGGTTTCCGCTCAAGGGGCATTGGAATGACAATTTTTTTCATGCACCGCGTCCTATCACCCTCGAATTAGGGTGTGGCAAAGGTGAATATACCGTGGGACTTGCGCGTCAGGCGGCTGATAAAAATTTTATCGGTATTGACATCAAAGGGGCGCGGATGTATACCGGTGCCAAAGATGCGCTCGACAACAAGGTGGAGAATGCGGCTTTCCTGCGCACCGAGATTGAACTTATCGACAACTTTTTTGATAAAGATGAGATAAGCGAAATCTGGATTACTTTTCCGGATCCGCAGATGCGTAAGGTCAACAAACGACTGACCTCCACCAGATTTATCAATGCATATCGCAAGATAATGCCACCCTCAGGTATTATTAATCTTAAGACAGACTCCCCCTTCCTCTTCGAATATACCCGCCGGCTAGCCACACTCAATAATCTGGAGATTATCGAGCAGACTTCGGATCTTTATGCCGATGGTCGGGATGATGCGCTTACCCAAATCAAGACCTTTTACGAATTGCAATGGCTCTCGCGCGGCAAGACCATCAAATATATATCTTTCCGCATCGGTGATAACCCTCTTCAGGAACCAGACACTGAAGATCTTGAAAAAGATGATTATAGGGCGGTACCGAGGTTTAACCCGGCCGAACACAGCATGATATAACACAATGATATAAGACAGTATGATATAAGATTTCTCACCCCCGCATGGTTGCGCGTATCACGACTCCATGCGGGGGTGAGTTTTTTTAGAGTGTATCGAAAAAAAATGTTATCTTTGTAATTTAGAAAGCAAGTGCCATATTACTTACTCTCTTTACTTTAAATTAACTACAGTTATGACTATATATCCCAATCTGATTCTTGATACCCTTAAGAATGTTAGGTATCCGGGAAATGGCAAAAACCTTATTGAGAATGAAATGGTTGCCGATGATATACGTATCGATGGCAATAAGGTGACTTTTTCTCTCATCTTTGACAAACCTACCGATCCCTTTATTAAGTCAGTAGTGCGTAGCGCTGAGGCGGCTCTCCAACTGGCTTTAGGCCCCGAACTTGAAATCAAGGGTAATATCGGTGTGCAATATAAGCGTCCTCTCCCTGAGGCTCCGGCTAATCCGCTGCCTCATGTCAAAAATATCATCGGTATCTCTTCAGGCAAAGGTGGTGTAGGTAAATCTACAGTCGCTGCAAACCTTGCTGTCGCTCTTGCCGCCAAAGGGCATAAGGTAGGTCTGCTGGATGCCGATATTTTCGGACCTTCGATGCCTAAAATGTTTGGTGTCGAGGATGAGAAACTGTACATGGTCAATCAAGAGGGGCGCGACTGGATCGAACCCGTGGAGCGCTACGGAGTCAAGATGCTCTCTATCGGTTTTGTGGTAGATAAGGATTCTGCTGTTTTGTGGCGCGGTTCTATGGCGTCTAACGCATTAAAACAGTTGATTACCGATGCCTGGTGGGGCGAACTTGACTACTTCCTTATCGATATGCCACCGGGTACCTCCGATATACACCTCACGCTGGTACAGACACTCCCCATCACCGGTGTGGTAGTCGTATCTACCCCTCAGGAAGTGGCTCTGGCCGATGCCCGCAAAGGTATCTCGATGTTTAGAGGCGATAAGGTCAATGTGCCTGTACTCGGCATAGTTGAAAATATGGCCTATTTCGTACCCGCACCGCATCCTGAGGAGAAATACTACATCTTCGGACAGGGGGGTGCCCGCAAATTAGCCGAATCGCTCGATGTACCCCTTCTTGAAGAGATACCTCTCGTAGCCGACATCTGTAAAGATGCCGATGCCGGCAACCCCTCGGCTCTGCAGATTGCTGCCCTCTCGGGCAATGAGGAGTATTACTCTCCTGAGGCTCGCGCATTCAGCAACCTTGCAGATAAGGTGATAAGCGCTGTCGATAACCGCAACGCCACCCTCCCCCCGACTTCAAAAGTAGAGGTTAATAAATGATTTTAACCAAGTATTGAAATTTCAGGTAATGAAATTTCAAATGCAAATATTACCACTTCTCTAACTCTCTATTACATAATGAGGCATCATCTTAATTTCACGCGTATAACCTCTGCTTTATTCCGGATACTGCCGATACTCGCTATAATGACATTGGGTTATAGCGACGCCTCGGCTCAGATACTCGGTGTAGAGAACCAGAAGGTACTTACCGACTCCATACAGAAGGAGTTTGATTATGGTCCCTACTTCGGATTGTATAAGGATAACTACTTCACTGTGGGTACATCCATAGGGCAGACTCCGAGCCGTACCAACTCTGATGTAAAATTCCAGATTTCCCTCGCCATACGTCTTACCAATGCCGTACTGCCGTGGAAGACTTATCTGTATCTCTTCTACACTCAGAAGACATTCTGGAATGTGTTTGAGAACTCTCTCCCTATGAGAGATATGAATTTCAATCCGGGTTTGGGATGGTGCAAGCCTTTCTTCTCAAAGGGGAGGTATCTGGGTAAGATGACCCTTATCCTGGAGCATGAGTCGAATGGTAAGGATGGAGATGCTTCGCGCTCATGGAATAAAATCTCGCTGGCCGGATCCGCGGTGGTAAATGATTGGCTGATGGTACACGCCAAGTACTGGATTCCGATTGTTGACAGCGGCAATAACCGCGATATTTTGCGTTATTCAGGTATCTTCCAGTATGGTTTTACCCTCTCCTCGCGCGACAAACGATGGCAAGGTGGGGTGACTCTTATAAAACGCGCCAGTAAATTCTTCAATTACAACACCATACTTGAGGCATCATGGAGAGTCAGCAAGAAAGCCAACCTAAATCTCTTCGCCCAATATTATAACGGTTATGGCGAGAATATGCTTGATTACAATCAGTTTCATTCCCGTCTGAGAGTAGGCCTCGTATTCAAGCCCACTCTGTTTTCCGATTATTAAATAACCTGCTTAATATGATATCACTGATCATTCTGTTTGTAATCATTATACTCGGATTGGCGGTCGGTATGGCACCTTTGCGTAAGGTGGCGTCTGTATCAATTTCAGATGATGCGCTTGCCGGTGATGTATCCGCACCGCATGATACTGACAGTGAGCACCCGCTTAAAGCATCGGTAGTGGTGCTGGCTCTGCAAACCGGTACCGAACTCGGTGACTATCTGCAAAATCTTTATATTCAGGATTATCCGGATTTTGAGACAATTGTAGTGTGCGATTGCAATGCCGAGACGGCAGCCATGCTGTCTGAGGAGTTTGCCTCATACCCTAATCTGCACATCACTTTTCTACCTCCGGGTTCGCGCCGTCTGAGCCGGCGTAAACTGGCGCTGACTATAGGCATTAAAGCCGCTACGGGCGATGTAGTGGTTACTACATCAACTATCGTGAAACCGGAATCTAAAGAGTGGTTGAGTGCCTTGATGCAACCGTTCAATAACCGTGCCGCCGAGGGCAGGCTGACCACTATCGCTGCCACAATGGGCGTAATAGTGCCTGATAGTGCTGACTTCCCCCGCTCTAAAAGGAGCAGTGTCATATATCAAAGCAATATCGCTACCATACAGTGGGTAGGTGAGGCTCTGCTCGGAAATCCCATACGGTGCGCCGGATTTAATATGGCTTTCCGTCGCGAACTCTTCTTCGAATTAAAAGGCTACTCATCATCTATACTGCTGATGGATGGAGATGATGATATATTTCTACATGAGTTGTCGCATTACGGTGATTGCATTCCGGTCCTTAACCCCGGTGCAGCCTTACTCACCGATTATGGCGATAACTCTATGAGGATATATTCCGAATATCGCGAACAATACCTGTTTACACGCAAATTTCTCCCCCAGATGCCCTTTATCCGCAAGAGTTTCTCCTCTTGGTGCCATTGGTTGGCATTGCCTGCGTCAATATTGCCGATCTTGGCCGGGATATACGGTATCTTTTCTATGGCTGACCGGAATCTTGATATAGCATCATGGGCCGGTGGCCTATGGATGGAGAAGGGTGTATCCTCTCTATGGGCCACACTACCCGGTGACTTCGGTCAGAGAGCCGCGGCTATGATAATATGTATGGGAGTTGCAGTATTGCTACTTACACTATATGCTGCGGCAACCGCTTCACTTTACATCAAAGCAGCCCGCAAGATTAATCCTTACAGATTACATTACAGCCCCTTATATGCGATCTGGCGCGCTCTGTGGCAACCGATATCCAATCTCCTGTTTCGGTTATCAAGGCGTTCTGATCCTGCTGCCCACTATACTTATAAGCACAACTGAATACATGTCGCCAAGACCGACTTTTGCTAATCTCAAACAATTTTGCTAATTTTGCGTAAACTGACAACTCTGCCCTAAGATAAAAATGGAGGAAATCATACCTAAAGTTGATCGAGAATTAATATTGGCCGAACTTACCGAAGACCGCAGATTGCGATCCTCTAACAAGGCTCATAACGACATTTATGTCTTTGATGCCAAATCTGCGCCAAATACTATGCGCGAAGTGGGACGCCTGCGCGAGATAGCCTTTCGCGCTGCCGGCGGTGGTACCGGGAAGGGGTGTGATATTGATGAGTTCGATCTGATGGATCCTCCCTGTCGCCAACTCGTAGTGTGGGATCCTGAGCATCAGGAGATTGTAGGCGGGTACCGCTTCTTACTCGGACGCGACATACGTTTTCGCGAAGATGGCTCTCCGCGTATAGCCACTGCCCACATGTTTGATTTTTCTGACAGGTTTATCAAGGAGTATCTACCTTATACTCTCGAATTGGGGCGTTCATTTGTATCTACCGATTATCAGGCTTCCGGCTTCTCGCAGCGCGCACTTTTCGCTCTTGATAATCTCTGGGACGGCCTGGGCGCCCTCACGGTGATTTACCCGGAAATAAAATACCTCTTTGGCAAGGTCACTATGTACCCCTCTTTCGGCAGCAAAGAGAGAGACCTTATACTTTGCTTCCTTAAAAAGCATTTTCCCGATCCCGACCATCTTGTGTATCCGAAACATCCTCTTGTATCACAGGCAGATACAGATGAAGTTAAATCCATTCTTACCGAAGATGATTTTCGCGAGGATTATAAGATTCTAAATGCCAACATACGCCGTTCAGGCAAGAATATCCCCCCGCTGGTAAATGCCTATATGTCGCTGTCGCCGACAATGCGCATGTTTGGCACTGCTATAAATGATCAGTTTGGAGATGTAGAGGAGTCCGGTATACTCCTCACCATTTCGGATATATTTGAGGAGAAAAAGAGACGTCATATCGGCTCTTTTCTCAAAAATAAAAGTAATTTCTCATCTCATACTCTCGGTGAATAATATGAAAACAGCCGCTGTAACAGGTGCCGACGGTTTTATCGGCAGTCATCTTACCGAATCCCTCCTTGATCAGGGGTATCACGTCAGGGCGCTCGCTCAATATAACTCTTTTAATAATTGGGGATGGCTCGAACAGGTGTCGCATCCTAACCTGGAGATTGTCACCGGTGATGTGCGTGACCCTAATTTCTGCCGCGAGTTTGTAAAGGGGGTCGACACTGTTTTTCATCTGGCTGCTTTGATAGCGATACCTTATTCGTATATCGCTCCGGACTCGTATATCGATACCAATGTCAAAGGTACTCTCAATATCTGTCAGGCCTGCCGTGATGCCGGTGTAAAACGTCTGCTGGTTACCTCAACTTCTGAGGTTTACGGCACCGCCCGCTATGTACCTATCGACGAGAAGCATCCCAAGCAACCGCAATCACCTTATTCCGCTTCTAAAATCGGAGCCGATGCGCTGGCTATGAGTTTCTATAACGCATTCGAACTCCCGCTTACTATCGTGCGACCGTTTAATACATACGGGCCGCGCCAGTCTGCGCGCGCTATCATACCTACCATCATATCGCAGATTGCCTCCGGCCAACGCGAAATTATGGTGGGTGACCTCACCCCTACACGCGATTTTAATTTTGTTAAGGATACCTGCCGGGGATTTATCGCTATCGCGGAGTCTCCGCTTACTATCGGGCGCGAAGTTAATATCGCCACCGGTACCGAGATTTCGATGCAGGATACGCTCGACACCATCGCGCGCCTTATGGGAGCCGAAATAACCTGGCAACGCGACCCGGCCCGTATACGCCCGGCCGGTTCGGAAGTTTTCAGACTCTGCGGTGATAACTCGGTCATCACCGAACTCACCGGCTGGCAACCGCAGGTGTCGCTTGAGGAAGGATTGAAAACAACTATCGACTGGTTTCTCAACCCTGATAACCTCTCACATTATAAACCGGGTATTTATAACGTATAAAAAACCTCGTTCACGACCTTTTACCACCATAATGTATGGCTAAATTAATAACTATATTGATGCTTGGAGGCGCCCGACGCGTATCTATGGCCGAGCAACTCATAAGATCCGGCAAACGAATGGGTGCCGATGTTAAAATCATCAGTTACGAACTCGATCGCGATGTGCCGATAGCCATCATTGCAGAGGTAATCGAGGGTCTGAAATGGAGAGATCCCGGGGTAGTCGATGATATTTGCCGCATCTGTCATGAGAAAAATGTGGACATTATTCTACCTTTTGTAGACGGTGCTATCGAAATCGCTGCGAAATGCAAGAACCTCCTCCCCGATACTTTTGTACCTGTCATAGACCCCGGCATGGCCGAAATGATGTTTGATAAGGTTGAGGCTGCCAAACTCTTTGAGCAGGGTGGATTTGAAATCCCCCAGACTTATACGGCCATCAATGCCGAAATGCCGGCTATTGCCAAACCTCGTCACGGTTCGGCTTCGCGCGGCATTAAGATTTTTAATAATATCGATGATCTGATGCATCTGGAGAATCTTCAGGATTATCTGGTGCAGGAATATATCGAACATAATGAGGAATATACAATAGATTGCTATATCTCACAGGAGGGTGAAATATTGGTTACGGTGCCTCGCAAACGCCTTGAAGTGATGGGCGGTGAGGTTACGCGCACCATCACCCTGCGTGAAGAGGATCTGATCTGCCGGAGCCGCAAGATTCTGAATCATTTCGGTTTTACCGGCCCGGTGACCCTGCAGTTTCTTAAAGATACGGATTCCGACAGGTATCTGCTGATGGAGATTAACCCTCGCCTTGGCGGTGGTGTGATCTGTTCTATTTACGCCGGCGCACCTATTTGCGATTATATATTGCGTGAGGCTCTCGATATGTCGGTATCTCCGGCCGATGACTGGATTTCGGGCACCCTTATGGCTCGCTATCAGAAGGAGGCTATTTTCTTTAAGTAATTAATTAAGTAATTAATTCTTATGAAGCGTACTATTATTATTGCTGAGGCCGGGGTAAATCATAACGGCAATCTGGAGATGGCCCGTGAGATGGTCAGGCAGGCTAAATGGGCCGGAGCAGATTATGTTAAGTTTCAGACCGCTGTGCCTGAGTTGGTAATCTCCACTTACGCACCCAAGGCCGAGTATCAGAAGGAGACTACCGGTGATGCCGATTCCCAACTGGAGATGTGCAAGGCTATCCATCTCCCCCTTACTGATTACGCGGGACTTAAAGCACTCTGCGATGAGGAGGGGATAGGGTTTATGTCTACACCTTTTGACTTGGTCTCTATCGACCTGCTGGCAGAGTTGGGTCAGGATTACTTTAAAATACCGAGCGGTGAGATTACCAATCTCCCTTATCTGCGTAAGATTGCGGCAATCGGAATACCGGTAATTTTGTCGTGCGGTATGTCTACCCTTGATGAAATAAAAGATGCCATACTCGTTCTGACCGGCAAACATCCGGATTACCCGTCAGAATCAAAACTTACAAGAGATGATATTACCGTATTGCATTGCAATACCCAGTATCCTACCCCTTATCAGGATGTAAACCTCCTCGCTATGAGAGAGATAACCGAAAAGTTGAATGTCAAAACCGGTTATTCCGATCATACTCAGGGCATTGAGGTCAGCATTGCCGCTGCGGCCTTAGGTGCGGTGGTGGTGGAGAAGCATTTTACACTCTCCCGTTTCCTCCCCGGACCTGACCATAAGGCTTCGCTCGAACCGGCAGAATTGCGCGAGATGGTGACCGCTATAAGGCATATAGATGAAGCACTCGGTGATGGCCATAAGGGTGTCTCCGAGAGTGAGAAAGGTAATATCGTGGTGGCAAGAAAAAGTATTATCGCTGCCCGCGACATTAAGAAGGGTGAGGTTTTTACCGAAGAGAATCTGACCGTAAAACGCCCCGGCAACGGAGTATCACCCATGAAGTGGGATGAGGTATTGGGAATGACCGCCTCCCGCGATTTTCGTACCGATGAATTGATAGAATTATAAAATAATGAAGATTGCAATCGCTACCGGTACCCGCGCTGACTGGGGACTCCTCCAGCCGGTCGCTTCTTCACTCCGCAATGCCGGAGTGGAAACGCTCGTGATTGCTCTTCATCAGCACCTTATCCCCGAAATGGGTAATACCGTTGAGGAGATCATCAATGACGGTTTCTTACCCGTGGCCCGTATACCGGCGTTAGGCAGTCCTGCCCGGATAATGACTCAGGCAGCAGCCGGTATCACCGATACTCTGGCGGACATTAACCCGGATGCTCTATTGATTCTGGGAGACCGTTGCGAAATGCTCGGTGTGGCTTCTGCGGCTCTGCTATCAGGTGTCC